>DASTEU010000054.1:0-2430 GCA_035709325.1 Candidatus Limnocylindrales bacterium
GGGTCCCACGAGCGGATGTGGAGGTCGGTGCCGCAGATGCCGGTGCGATGGACCCGGATCCGGACGTCGTCGATGCCCAGCGGCGGCGAGGGCACGTCGAGGAGCTCGAGGCCGGGGCCGGGCTGCGTCTTGACGAGCGCGCGCATCAGGATCGCCGGTCGTCGGGCCAGTCGATGATCGGGTTCTCGACCGAGTCGATCCCCTCGACCTCGCAACGGACGCGGTCGCCGGGCTCGAGGAAGACCGGCGGGTCGCGGAAGACACCGACGCCCGACGGCGTGCCGGTCGCGAGCAGGTCGCCGGGCTCGAGGGTGATGACCCGGCTGACGAACTCGATCGCGGCCGGGATGTCGAACAACATGTCGGCCGATGTCCCGTCCTGCATGAGGACCGCCCGGCCGGCGTCCGCACCGGCCCCACGGGTCCACCAGCTTCGCAGGCGAAGGTTGCCCGGATCGGCGATCTCATCCTTCGAGACGAAGACCGGACCGATCGGCAGGAACGTATCGCTGCCCTTTGCGCGCAGCCACTGACCGTCGCCGCGGGCGCCCGGGTGGAGGGCGCCCTTGTTGCCCTGCCAGTCGCGGGCCGTGACGTCGTTGACGACGACGTAGCCCGCGACGTGGTCCATCGCGTCCGCCCGGGCGACGCGCCGGGCCCGCCGGCCGATCACGACGCCGAGCTCGACCTCGGCGTCGAGGGCGTCACAGCCCTCCGGCCGGACCACAGGGTCGCCCGATGCGACGACCGCGTTCGGCCACTTGCCGAAGATCGTCGGCCGATCGGGCATCGGCAGGTGCTGCTCCTCGAGGTGGTCGCGGTAGATCAACCCGATGCAGACGGTCTTCGCGGGCACGACGGCCGGGGCAGGCCGGAGCGCGGCGACGGCCAGCCGCTCGCCGGCGCGGATCGCGTCACCCGCCGCCGCCGCGGTGACCTCCCACGCCGCGTCGTCGGCCTCGAGCGGCGCGACGGAGTCACCGTCGAGGGCGCCGAGACGCCTGGTGCCGCCCTCGTCGCGCCAGGCGAAGAGGCGCACGGTCCCGGAGCCCGATCAGCTCGCGGCGGGCGACGGCGAGGCCGACGGGGCCGGACTCGCCGGGGCGCTGGCGGATGCCGACGGGGCGGCCGAGGCCGACGCACCGGGCGACGCCGACGGGGCCGGGCTCGTCGAGGGCAGCGGGCACTGCGGCTCCGGCGGGGCGATCCACGCGCCGTCCCGGTCGATCCGTTCGGATTCGGTCGCGTAGAACTTGAGGACCAGGTTCGCGTCCCACTCGGGCAGCGGCAGGACCCTTCCCCAGACGAGGGCCGCGTACGGCCACTTCATCGCGTCGAACCGGGCGATGACCGGCGACATCGCGCCGCGCGGCAGCTCGCAGATCGGGCTCGGCGGGAGCGCGTCGAAGAACGCCCTGAAGCGGTCGAGACCGGCCGCCGTCGCACCCTCGCTGTCGCCGCGGTAGAGGATCACGAGGCCGCCGTGCTCGAGGTTGTGGATCCAGTTCGACGGTCCGATGCTGTCGTCCGGCCCGTAGACGCGCGGGTCGACCGGGCCGATGCCGTTGAGGTTGAAGTGGGTCCCGGTCGCCGGCGGGCAGAACGTGTAGCGCTGGGGCTTGGCCACGTTGTGGTTGGCGCCCATGTCGTCCTGGAGATAGCCGAGCCGCTGGGTCGCTCCGGGAGCCGGCGAGGCGGTCGGCGAGGGCTCCCACTCGATCGCGCAGCTATAGGCCGCCTGGGTCGCGCCGACGAAGATGACGCTGAGCGCGACGGCTCCGATCGCGACGACGACCGCGCCGATGAGCAGCGTCCGGTAGCGCTCGAGGAACGGCTTCTCGGCGACCCGACGGGTCCGCTCGCGACGCCCGGCTCGCGGCGAGCCCGAGGGGCCGCTGCTGCCTGGGGCCGCGCTGGCCTGGCGGGCGGCGGCGCGGGCCGCCCGTCTCGACTCCTTGCTCACGTTTCGGTCATGCCTCGTGCTGCGGGTGACGGTGTCGCGTGTCGCGTGTCGCGTGGCGTCCGGATGGCGCGCGGCGTCGACGATGGAGCCGTTCGCGCTGCGCTGAGGGTACCGTCAGTCGCGGCCGAGTGTCGCAGGCGGCTCACGGCTCGTTCAGCCAGTCCCGGACCTCCGGCCGGAGGAGGCCTCGGAAGAGCAGGATCGCGAGGGCGCCGACGAACGCGGCCTGGATCGGCAGGCCGGTGAGCAGCAGGTACGGCGCGAGCGGCACGGTCAACGTGGCCAGCCCGAGGGCCAGTCCGCGAGCCGCCTCCTTGCGTTGCAGGACGAGCGTCGTCGTGAAGATCGTGTAGGCGAGCAGGACCATGACGACGACGCCCGGCCCGCTGATCGGCGCCCCGATCGCGAGATCGACGACGTAGCGGAGGGAGATGCCGATTCCGGCGAGGATCAGGAGCGCGTACAGC
>DASTEU010000055.1:0-3769 GCA_035709325.1 Candidatus Limnocylindrales bacterium
CGCGCCCGAGGGCGTCCTCACCGCCGCCGCGCTGCGCTGTCTCGGCGGCGAGATCCAGGCCCGCTTCCGGTACCGATCGCCCGAGGAACGCGCACGGGGCGCGGCGATGGGCCACGGTGACGAGGACCGGGTCTACACGACGGAGGAGCTGGCGTCGGGCGAGAACCTCGTGTTCGCGGCGACCGGCGTGACCGGCGGCGACCTGCTCCAGGGCGTCCGCTTCTTCGGCGGCGGCGCCCGGACGCACTCGCTGATCATGGCCTACCAGACCAAGCAGATCCGCTTCATCGACACCGTCCACATGTTCGACCGCGATCGGCCGCCGTCGGTTCGGCTGTAGCGGGCGGTTCGTTCGGAGCGGTCAGGTCGGCTCGCCGTCGAGCGGCGCCCAGCCCTCGCCGTCCCAGCGGGCGACTGCCCGCACCGCGACCGGGCCTTCGGCGCGCTCGCGACGACGCCGCGCCGTTTCCAGCGTCTCGCTCCAGCCGGGCGGCACGAGCCGCGGGGCGAGGTCGGCCAGCGGGGCGAGGACGAAGAGCCGCTCCCCGGCGAGCCGATGGGGGACGACGAGGTCGAGGGGTTTCGACGGGTCGGCCGAGCGGGCTCCCGCGGGCCGCTCCACCCGGACGCGGGCCCGCCCGAACAGGAGCAGGTCGAGGTCGAGCTCGCGGGGCCCCCAGCGGGCGCGGTCGCGACGGCCGAACGCCCGCTCGAGCCTCTTGAGGGCGACGAGCAGGGCGAGCGCGCCGGTCGCGGGGTCGGGGCCGGCCGGGACGTCGAGCTCCACGACCGCGTTGCGGAACTCCGGCTGGTCGGCCACGCCGACGGGTTCGGTGATGTAGAGGCGCGAGACCCCGGTCAGTCGCACGCCGGGCAGGGCCGCCAGGGCGCGGACCGCCGCGGCGAGAGTCGCGGCGGGGTCTCCGATGTTCGCCCCGAGGCCGACGTAGGCCCGGACGCGCCGGCTCAGCGACGGACCTCCGCTCGGTAGACTCGCTGCGTGCCCGGTGTCGTCGTCCTGATCCTCCATCCCGCGGCGCGGCCGGGTGCCGGCCCGCTCGAGTGCTGGGTCGCCGCGGCCCGCGGCCGGATCGCCGAACGGCACCGAACCGGCTTCCTTGCGGCCGGCGCGCCCGACGTCCGGCTCCTGGCCGGCCCGCCCGACGATACATCGTTCGGGGCCCGGCTCCGGGGGTTCGTGGAGCGCGAGCGACCGGACGGCGTCGTCGTCCTCGGCGCCGGATCGGTCCCGCTCGTCCGGCCGGCGCAGCGGCGGGCGCTCCTCGCCGCCGCCGCGGGTCCCGGCCCACGCGCACTGACGAACAACCGCTACTCCGCGGACGTCGTGGCGATCGCCGGGGTGGACGTCCTGCTGGGGCTGCCCGACCTCGCCTCCGACAACGCCCTGCCGCGATGGCTCGAGGAGCATGCCGGGTACGCCGTGGCCGAACTCCGCGGCTGGGGGCTCGGAATCGACGTCGACGGTCCGCTCGACCTCGTCCTGCTGCGGCAGGCCGGTCGGGGCGCCGCGGGACCGCCGGCCGGCGCCGACTTGTCACGGGTCGAGGGCGCCCTCGAGCGCGTCGCGGCCGTCACCGCCGATCGCGCGCAAGAGCTTGTCGTGACCGGACGGACGTCCGCCGCATCGCTCCGCTGGCTCGAGCGAAACGCGGCCGCCCGGGTCCGGGCGCTCGTCGAGGAGCGCGGCCTGCGGGCGGCCGATCCATCGGCCGCGTCGGCGACGCCGCTCCGCCGCCGGCCGCCGGCGTCGATCCTCGGCGCGGTCCTCGATCACGAGGGGCCTGCTGCCCTCGGCGAGGTGCTGGCCCACCTCGGCGACGCGGCCCTCGTCGACAGTCGCGTCCTGCTCGCGCACCGGCTCGAGGCGGACGAGGCCGCGTGGCCGGCGGCCGAGGATCGCTACGCGTCCGACCTGCTCCTCCACGAGCGGATCGGCGACGCCTGGCTGCGGGAGCTCACCCGGTCGGCCGCCGAGGCGGCGATCCCGATCGTGCTCGGCGGCCACACGCTCGTGGGGCCCGGGCTCCGCCTGGCCGTCCGGCGGCACGCCTGACACGCGCCGATGGAACCCGGACTGCGCCGCGTCCCACCCCCGGACCTCGACGCGGTCGGCAGTGACCCCGCCCTTGTCGCGAAGATCCGCGACGAGATCGCGGCGAACGGCCCGATCACGTTCGCGCGCTTCATGGAGCTCGCGCTCTACGATCCCGACGGCGGCTACTACCGGGCAAGCCGGGCCGGGCCGGGCCGCGGCGGCGACTTCCTCACGGCACCTGAGACCCATCCGCTCTTCGGGCGGGCGATCGCCCGCCATGTCGCCGACGTCTGGCGGCTGCTCGGCTCGCCGGCCCCGTTCACGATCCGCGAATTCGGCGCGGGCGGCGGGGCGCTCGCGGCCACGCTCCTCGAGGGCCTTGCCCGAGAGGTCCCCGGGATCGACGCAGTCGTGCGCTATCGGCCGGTCGAGGTCGAGGGGCGCCGCCTCGACGAGCTGCGGGCGCGCCTGGCGGCCGCCGGATCGCCGGTCGCCGACGTACCCGTCGAAACCGACCCGGGCGAACGGATCGTCGGCATCGTCATTGCCAACGAGGTGCTCGACGCCTTGCCGACGCATCGCCTCGTGGCCCGCGGCCGCGGCCTGCGGGAGGTCTTCGTGGGCTGGGGACCGGACGGCTCCGGCGAGGGGTTCGTCGACGTCGAGGCCGAGCCGTCGAGCCCGGCGCTTGCGGAGCGCCTCCTCGTCGAAGGGATCAGCCTCGCCGAGGGACAGGCGGCCGAGGTGTGCCTCGCGGTCGATGGCTGGGTGGCGTCCGCGGCGGACGGCCTCGAGCGGGGCGAGCTGCTCCTCATCGACTACGGGCACCCCGCCGAGGCCCTCTACGACCCGGCCCGGCGGCCCCGCGGCACGGTCCTCGCCTACCTTCGCCACGTCGCCCACGACGCGATCTACCGGGCCGTCGGCCGCCAGGACCTCACGGCGCACGTCGATGTCACCGCAGTGGAGCGGGCGGCCGCTCGAGCGGGCCTCGCCCATCTCGCGACCGTGACCCAGGGTCCGTTCCTCGCGGCACTCGGCGCTGGCGAGCTGCTCGTCGAGCTGCAGTCGAGCGGTGGCGCCGGCACCGGCGTTGCGGACCCCGGTGTGCTGCAGGCCTACCTCGAGGCCCGGGCGGCGCTCGTCCGGATGATCGACCCAGCCGCCATGGGTGCGTTCCGGGTCATGGCCTTCGGTCGCGGGCTGCCACCCGGCGCTCTGCCCCGAGGGCTCGACGTGGAAGGCGGCCGACCCGGCGACTCGACCGAACCCCACCAGACCCCACCGAATTAGGTCGAACGCCCTATCGACACGGCTGCGGCCGATCGGCGAGTCTCCGTCGGTCCGCTGCGGCCCCTCCGGGCTCGCAAACGACACCGGGAGCGGATCGCGAACTGGCACGCGCGCTCGGCGCGGTTCGCTCCCGGATGCATCTCCCGTCGATCCGGCTCACGCAAGCTCGGCCCCTCACGACAGGCCCGGCCGCGGGCGCCGCGAGCCGGCCGGCGGGAGCGCGGGCCGGCGCTGCCGCTCGGGGGTCCCCTGCTAGAATGAACGCTGCGTGGCGACCGTCTGTCCGCTCGTGCCCCGCAGCTCGAATCCCCTCTCCGCGGTGCACGGCATACGACGACGGATCGACCCGCGACAGTTCGGAGTGAACGTCGGTTGACCGAGATCTGGTACATCGTGGGGTTCGCCTTCGCAGGCGTCTCG
>DASTEU010000056.1:0-15013 GCA_035709325.1 Candidatus Limnocylindrales bacterium
CCTCGACTACCTCCAGCTCGTCGGCCCGGCGGTCCTCAGCGCGATCGGCGCCGTCGCGGTGCTCGTCCGGGTACCGGAGGACGGCCCGCCGACGTTCGGGGTCGGTGTCGATTCGGTCGCGGTGCTCGTCGCGCTGCTCATCACGACCTGGCGCCGGAATCTGCTCTTCGGCATCGTCGCCGCCGTCGCGATCGCCGTGATCGCCCGGGCGGTCGGCCTCGGCTGAGCGCGCCCGCCGGGTGAGCCCGGGGACGAGTCAATCGCGGCGGGCCTCCGCCTCGATCTCCACGAGGAGCGTCGGATCGATGAGGCCGGTGACCTGGACGAGCGTCGCCGCCGGCCGGATCCCGCCGAATCGCTCGCCGTGGACCGCGCCGACCGCGGGCGCATCGCCGATCGCGACGACGTAGGTCCGCGTCCGGACGACGTCGTCGAGCCGGAAACCGGCCTCGGCCAGCGCCCGCTCGACGATGTCCCAGGCGGCGCGGGCCTGGGCCGCCGCATCGCCCGGATTGAGCGAGCGACCGTCCGGCCCCGCGTCGGTCGTGCCCGAGACGTGACACGTGTCGCCGGCGACGATCGCCCGGCTGTAGCCGACCGAGCGTTCCCACGGCCCGCCCGACGAGATCCGGAGCCGGCCGCCCCCGGCGGGTCCCTCGTCAGCCACGCCAGCCGCGGACGACCGGGTCGCGGGCGACCGCGAGGAGGAGGGCGGCGAAGAGCGCCGTGCGGGGCACGATCGAGGCCACCTCGAGGTACTCGGACGGCGAGTGGTCGTTGCCGCCGATCGGCCCGAGCCCGTCGACCGTCGGCACGCCCATGCCCGACGTCGTGTTCGCGTCGGACGCGCCCCCGGTCGCGGTGTCCTTCACGGTGAATCCCAGCCGCTCGCCGAGCGTGACGACGTGCTCGACGAGCCGGCCCGACCGCTCGAGCTTCTCCATCGGCCGGTGGCGCGCCCGCCGGACGACCTCGATCGTCGTGTCGGGCACCTCGGTCGCCGCGGCCAGCTCGGCGATGGCGGCCTCGGCCGCGTCCTGGGCGGCAGCGTCGCCGGCTCGGACGTCGATTTCGAGCGTGCATCGGTCCGCGACGACGTTCGGCCGCGTGCCGCCGGCGACCACGCCGACGTTGACGGTCACGCCCGGCCAGCGATCGTTGAGCGCATGGAGGTCGCCGATGAACCGGGCCGCCTCGAGGATCGCGCTGCGGCCCTTCTCGGGCTCGACGCCGGCGTGGGCCGCCCGGCCATGGACCGTGGCGACGAGGTCGAGCGTCCCCTTGCGGGCAGACACGATGTCGCCGTTCGCCCGGGCACATTCGAGGACGAAGCAGGCGTCGGCCTCGGCCGCCGCGGCCCGGATGTGCGGCGTCGAGGCCGGCGAGCCGATCTCCTCGTCGGGATTGGCGACGAACGTGATCCGGGCGAACGAGCTCTCGCGGGGCGCTCCGCCGCCACCGGCCGGGCCGAGCAGCAGCCGCACGCCGTGCAACCCTGTCAGCAGGCCCGACTTCATGTCGGTCACGCCCGGCCCGTACGCGCGGCCGTCCTCGATCCGGAACGGCCGTTCGGCGGCGGTCCCCGGGTCGAAGACCGTGTCCATGTGGCCGATCAGCAGGAGTCGGGGTCCGGCCGGGTCGCCGCCCTCGATCGTCCCGACGACCGTCGCCCCCAGCCGGCCGGCTGGGTCGGGATGCCGGGTGACCCCGGCTCCGATCCCGGCCAGGAACGCCTCGACGAACCGCCCGACCTCGTCGACGCCATCGGGCGTGTAGCTCCCGCAGTCGATGTTGACGAGGCGTTCGAGATCGGCCAGGTATTCGGGTTCGGCCGCGGCGGCGGCGGCCTCGATCGAGGCCATCTCGGCGGCGTCGACGCCCGACCCGGGTGCGGTGCTCGTGTCCATCGTTCGAGTGTAGGCGCGGCGGCCGCTTGTTATCCTCGCCGGACCGTGCGCCTCATCGAGATCCGACTCCTCGAGGGACCGAACGTCTACCGGCTCGAGCCGGTGGTCAAGATCGAGCTCGCGGTCGGGCGGCGCCGGACCTGGTACGGCCAGCGGGCGCCGGGTCGCCACGCGGTCGTCCGGCTCGGCGGCGTCGTGTCCCGCCGCGGGTGGCCGGCCCCCGTGGAGTCGGTCGTCGACTGGCTCCGCCGGCTGCGTCGAGAGCACGGTGAAGGCACGGCGGGCCTCGGCGTCCACCGCTCGTCGGACCCGGGGCACTGGGTCGTGACGTTTCCCTGGACCGGTGAGGAGCGGGCCCGAACGATCGCCGAGGCGGCGCTCGCACTCGCCGAACGAGAGGTCTCACCGGTGCGCCGGGCGCGACTCACCGGAGCGCAGTCGCGCCTCCTCGATCGCTGGCAGGAGCGGATCTCGGAGGCCCGCACGACGCCGCCGACCTGGATCCGCGACGCGGACCGGCGGATCCCGATCGTGTCGATCACCGGGACGAACGGCAAGAGCACCGTCACCCGGCTCATCACCCACGTCCTGATCTGCGCCGGCCGGCGCGTGGGAACGACGACCTCCGACGGCGTTCTCGTCAACGAACGCCTCGTGGAACCCGGCGACTGGACGGGTCCCGGCGGGGCGCTCCAGATCCTCTCGCGCTCGGACGTCGACCTCGCCGTCCTCGAGACGGCCCGCGGTGGAATCGTCCTGCGCGGCATGGGCTACGAGTCGAACGAGGTGAGCGTCATCACGAACGTCACCTCCGACCATCTCGACCTCCAGGGGATCCACACGCTGCCGGAGCTGGCCGAGGTCAAGGCGACGGTCGCCCGGGTCACGCGGCCCGACGGGGTCGCGGTCCTCAACGCCGACGACCGCTACGTGGCGGCGCTCGCCGGCCGGCTGCGCGCGCGAGTCGCGTTGTTCTCGCTCGTGCCGGGTGGCTCGGCGGCCGTCCGCCGGGTCGTCGCGGCCGGCGGCCTCGGCTACGCCGTGCGGGACGAGACGCTCGTCGAGCTCGATGGTCGCTCGACGCGACCGATCGTCGAGGTCGCCCGGATCCCGTTGACGATCGGCGGCCTGGCCCGCCACAACGTCGCCAACGCGCTCGCTGCCGCGGCCGCCGTGCGGGGTCTCGGGGCCACGATCGAACAGGTTGCGGAGGGCCTCGTCGACTTCCGGCCCACGACGGAACGGTCACCGGGCCGGCTCAACCTCTACCGGCTCGGGGCCCGCATCGTCATCGTCGACTTCGCTCACAACGAGGCCGGCGTCGAGGCGGTGCTCGACGTCGCCGACGGAATCGCCGGCGGGGCGGCCGGGCGGGCGGCGCCGGTGACGGCGATCGTCGGGACGGCCGGCGACCGGCCCGACGACACGCTCCGGGGGATCGCCAGGATCGCCGCCCGGCGGGCCCAGCGCGTCGCGATCAAGGAGACGCGCAAGTACCTGCGCGGACGGACCCGCGAGTCGGTCGTCGGCGAGCTGCTGGCGGGGGTCCGGGCGGCCGGCCGGTCGACCGCGGACGTCCCGATTTACGAGTCGGAGACGGCGGCGCTGCGGGCGGAGCTGGCCGACCCGGAAAGGCGGCCGCGCGTCGTCGTCCTGCTCTGCCACGAGGAGCGGGAGGAGGTCTTCCGGCTCCTGGAGCAGCTCGGTGCCCGCCCGGTCGACGTGGCCACGGAGCTCACGTCACTCGTGCCGCGGCTGCAGGAGCGCCCGCGCCGCGCCTGACTCTGCCGCCGCGTGCTGCCGCCGCGTGCCGCCGGTTCGGGGTCCGTTACCCGTCGGGCGCCTCGAGCTCACCCGGGTCGGCGAACGCGGTCGTGCCGCGGGAGGAGCCGGCGGCGGCCATCGCCTGGCGGTACACCCCGACCGCGTCGTCGACGCAGCACACGACGAGATCGCCCGGGGCGGCCCGCCGCAATGCCGTGCGGACCGCGGCCATCTCCTCGAGGATCTTGTCGGCACGCTGGGCCCGGGCCGAACCGTCGTCGCGCGCCCCGCGGACGCCCTCGACGACGTTGCCGGCCGATTCGCCGGCCGCTCGGCCGCGCAGGTTCTTGTCCTCGCGGACGATGATCTCGTCGAACGCGGTCGCGGCGATCGCCCCGTATTGGCGCTGGTCGTCGTCGCGACGGTCGCCGGGGATTCCGATGACACCGATCGCTCGGCCCCGCCGGGCCCCGGCCCGTCCGCCGTTGCGGGCGTCGCCGTCGGAAGCGGCGACGGCGGTCACGCGGCCGGCGACCGAGACGGGCTCGGCCATCATCCGCTCCACGAAGTCGGCCAGCTGGCGCATGCCGTCGACGTTGTGGCAGTAGTCGATGACGACCCGGATCCCGCCGACGTCGAGCAGGTTGAGACGGCCGGGTGCCTGGAAGAACGACGTCGAGAACGTCCGCAGGCCCTGCCGGATGTCGTGGAGGTGAGCTCCCGCGGCCCATGCCGCGGCCGCGGCGGCGAGCGCGTTCGCGACGTTCATCCGGGCCCGGCCGCCGAACGTCGCCGGGACGAGGTGGGTGTAGAGGACTGGCATCTTGCGCGGGCCGTGCTTGAGGACGATGAGCTCGCCCTCGGGCGTCCGCTCGAGGCAGAAGGCGGCGTTGCCCCGGGAGGTGTGGCCGTCGACGCGGTCGTAGCCGTCCTCGCCCTTCTCGGTCGCCATGCTGAAGAGCACGACGCGGCCGGCGCAGTGGCGACCCATCCGGAAGACGTAGGGATCGTCGGCGTTGAGCACGGCGGTCCCCGAGCGCGGCACCGCCTCGACGATCACGCCCTTCACGTTCGCCAGCTGGCCCAGCGAGTCGATCCCGCCGAGGCCGAGGTGATCGCCGCTCACGTTCGTCACGACCGCCACGTCGTTGCGGTCGTAGCCGAGACCCTCCCGGAGGATGCCGCCGCGGGCGACCTCGAAGACGGCCGTGTCGACCCGCGGGTTCTGGAGGACCATCTGGGCCGACTTCGGGCCGGACATGTCGCCCTTCTTCGTCAACCGGCCGTCGATCACGATGCCGTCGGTCGAGGTCATCCCGACGCGGCGGCCCATGAGCTTGAGGACGTGGGCGATCATCCGGACCGTTGTCGTCTTGCCGTTCGTGCCGGTCACCGCGACGATCGGGATCCGCGACGGCGTGCCGGGCGGGAAGAGGCCGTCGATGACCGGCCGCGCGACGTACTGCGGCTCGCCCTCGGTCGGGTGGGTGTGCATCCGGAAGCCGGGGGCGGCGTTGACCTCGACGATCGCGCCCCCGGTCTCGCGGACGGGAGTCGCGATGTCGGGGCAGATGAAGTCGATGCCCGCGACGTCGAGCCCGATCACCTGAGCCGCGGTCTCGGCGATCTCGACGTTGTCGGGATGGGCCTCGATCGTCCGATCGATCGAGGTGCCGCCGGTCGACATGTTGCCGGTCAGCGCGAGCTTGATCCGGGTGCCCTCGGGCGGCCGGTCGTCGAGCTCGAAGCCCTGCGCCCGAACGATCGCCTCGGCCGCCTCGTCGAGTCGGATCCGGGTGAGCACCTTCTCGTGGCCGATGCCGCGCCGGGGGTCCTGGTTCGCGATGTCGACGAGCTCGCGGACCGTGTGCGTGCCGTCGGCGGTGACGCTCGCCGGCACGCGCTGGGCGATCGCAGCGACAACGCCGCCGATCACGAGGCAGCGGTAGTCGTTGCCGGCGACGTAGCTCTCGACGACGAGATCGCCCGAACGGCTCTCGGCGAGGGCCGCGTGAAAGGCGGTCCGGACCGCGGCCTCGTCGCGGAGGTCCAGATGGACCCCCCGGCCGTGGTTCCCGTCGAGCGGCTTGACCACGCACGGGAAGCCGAGGCGGGCGGCGGCCGCGACGGCCTCGTCCTCGGTCCGGACGACCGCGCTCCGCGGCACCGGCAGCCCGGCCGAGTCGAGGAGCCGGTTCGTGAGTGCCTTGTCCGATGCGATGTCGACAGCGATGCCCGACGTCCGCGACGTCATCGTCGCCCGGATCCGCTGCTGGTGGACGCCGAGGCCCAGCTGAACAAGCGAGAAGCGGTCGAGGCGGATGTAGGGGATGTCGCGGCTCGCGGCCTCGTCGAGGATCGCCTGGGTCGAGGGCCCGAACGCCTGGCGCTCGGCGAGGCGGATGAGCCGCTCCAGCTCGGCCATGAAGTCGACCGCGACCGACGGGTCGCTCGGGGCGACGAGGTGGTTGACGAGGGCGACCGCGATCTTCCCGGCCTCGATCCCGACACTCTCCTCGCGGAACTCGAAGATGACGTTATAGCGGCCGGGCTCGCCGGTCGCCCGCGTCTTGCCGTGGCGGACGTCGGTGCCGGCGAGGTTCTGGAGCTCGAGGGCGATGTGTTCGGCGATGTGGCCGGCCCACGTCCCGTCGCGCAGGCGGGTGATGAAGCCGCCGCGCCGGCCGAGGCTGCAGGCGTGGTCCTCGAGGCTCGGCAGCAGTTCGACGAGGGCGTCGGTGAAGCCGGGAATCTTGTTCGAGGGGAACTCCTCGAGGACGCCCAGATCGACGACCATTCGGATGACCGGCTCGCGGGCCCAGTAGTTCGGGCCGCGCAGGACGCGGGTCTCGACGATGCGGAGGGTGGGCTCCGGGCGACGGCCGTCCGAGCGGCTGTCGGAGCGGCGGCGCTTCGGGCGGGTGGGGACCGGTGCGGGGGGCGTGGTGGCGGCCGCGGCGGCCTTCGCCCTGGTGTTGCCGCGGGACTTCGGTGCCGCCTGCGCCACGTGCCCTCCTGTCGCGGGTCTCGGGTTCGAGGAAGCCGAGTGTACCTGCCGATCGGCGGTCAGGGCGGGCCCCGTGCCTGGGGCCTGCCGCCGCGCCCGCCGCGTTGTCGCCACGCCCGCCGCGTTGTCGCCACGCCCACCGCGTTCGCCTGCCGCCGCGCCCACTGCGTTGTCGCCGCGACAACAAGCGGCGAGCGGGCGCCGCGTCGACGTCTTTCATGCCGTCCCGGGGCGGCGCCCGTGGATCGTGCGTCAACGCATGACGGCCAGCCGACGTTCGGGCGTCATTCCTTCGACGCTTGTTGTCACACCGCCCACGGTGCGGCAGTCAGGCTCGGTCGGACGAGCGGTCTGTTCGTCCGTTGGTCCGCCTGGCGGACCAGACCCTACGTCGAGGCGGCCCCGCCGCCGCCGCCCTGGATCGCATGAAGGGTCGGGGTCGCGAGGCGATGACGGCGGCGCAGGTCGAAGCGGTAGCCCGAGGGCAGCGAGTGGAGGACGACGCCACTGATCATCAGCGGTTTGTGGCCCTTGATCTCCCAGGCGTCGGTCTCCGACGCGGAGCCGTCGACGACCGTGATGCTGCCCCGCCCGATCACCTCCATGACGTGATCCGGCCCGACGACGCCGGCCGTGTCCTCGTCGACGCCGAGCCCAAGGAGCGAAGGGTTCTGGGCGATGAGCGACAGCAGCCGCCCAAGCCGGTTCCGCTGCTGGAAGTGCTGGTCCACGATCACGCCGGGCAGCATCCCGAGTCCAGCCGCGATCTGGGCCATCCGCTGCTTGGGCGTCGCGCCCGACGCGCCGAACGCGATCATGTGCGACGACATCGCGGACGCGCCGGCCGACGTCCCGGCGACGACCGCGCCTTTGCGGAAGCGTTCGAGCATCGCGTCGGCGAGGCGCGTCCCACCGATCGTCGACGACAGCCGGAGCTGGTTGCCGCCGGTCAGGAACACGCCGGTCGCGTCGCGAACCGCGTGCGCGGCGGTCTCGTCGTTCGCCTGCGACCGCGTGACGGCGTGGAGCGGCCGGACCGTGGCGACGCCGAGCTCGGCAAAGACCTGGCGATACCGCTCGCCGGCCTCCGCGCCGAGGGAGCTCGCCGTCGAGATCACCGCGATCGTCGCGTCGCGGCCCCCGGCGAGGGCCACGAAGCGGTTCAGGATGACCCGATCGCGGACCTTGTCCTCGGCGCCGCCGATGATGATGACCGTCCCGTCGCTCACGGGCGGAGGATAACGGACGGGCCGGCCGCGGGATTGGATCGACTCGCCCGGCGGGGCCCGCGGCCGGCACGCCCCGGCCGGAACTCGGCGAGCCCAGTCACCGACCGGCGGTCGGCCCTATCGGGCGTGGGAGAATGCCGCCGGGATGAGGCAACCCTGGCGATCCGGACCGGCGCCGGCCTTTGGCTCGGCCATGCCGCCCACGCCGCTCCGCCGCCGCATGGCGGTCCACGGCCGGGCGCTCCGGCGCGAGCTGACGAGGATCCGCCAGCGCCGCCGGATCCTGGCGATGGGCCTGCTCATCATCACGTTCGGGTTCATCGCGGCCGGACTCCTCGCCCGCGGCGAGCCGGCCGGTGCCGACGCCCGGGCGTACTGGGCCGGTGTCCGGATCTGGCTGAGCGGCGGCGACCCGTACCACCCGACCGGCCCGTTCCTGCCGTACGTGTACGCCCCGTGGATGCTGCCGCTCTTCGCCCCGTGGGCCTTTTTGCCGTGGGACGTCGCGTGGTTCGTCTGGCGCGGCGGGACGATCCTGCTCCTGCTCTGGACGATCCACTGGGCCTACCGCCAGCGGCCGCTCGAGACCGCGATCGTCGTCGCCCTGCTCGGCTTCCCGATCGGGGCCAACCTCGACACCGGCAACATCAACCTGTTGCTCGTGCTCATGTTGTGGGCCGCCCAGTTCAGCGGCCCGGTGACGGCGGGATTCTTGTGGTCGATCGCGACCTGGATGAAGTGGGCGCCGCTCGTCTTCTTCCCGGTCCTCGCCCCGCGGGCACGGATGTGGGGCCTCGTCTTCCTGGGAGCATCGGCCCTGCTCAGCCTGGCCACGCTGCCGCTGACGATCCTCCAGCTCCAGGCCCTCTTCGGCTTCGGGGCGCGGCCCCTCCGCCTCGACTACCTGGTCTTCCTGTGGGCGCTCGTCCCCGCGCTGTGGCGCCTGCCGGAGCCGTTCGGCTGGCTCCGACCCAGCCGCTGGCGGGCGGGCCTTGCCGGACTCCGGGCGCGGCCCAGGGCGAGCCTCGGCGAGCGGGTCCGCGACTATCTTGGACTGGGGGCATAGGCGGCCCCCAGCCACGGATCGCGGTTCATGCCAATCCTTCACGCCGTGAAGACCGGGCATGCCCCACCGGCGCGGATGGCGCGGTGGCTGCATGATCATTCGGCGATACAACGCGGATCGTGCGGGTCAATCCAGCCCCGATGCATGACGATGCGGGACGGCTCGGCGCGAGGATGCCCTCGCGTCGGTTCGACGTTCGCCCGGTGAACGTCTGGCAGAGACCCGGCCGGGCTGCGAGTAGCTGCGGGGCTCCGCGGGGCTTCGCGGGGCTTCGCGGGGCTACGCGGCAGGGATCGCGGGCCCGGACCGGCGGCCCCGCCGGCGATCGGGCTCGGCGACCGGGCGCAGCGTGATCGCCGCAACGACGTAGTAGGCCGCGCCGAGCAGGTACGCGGCCCGAGGCCCCGCCCCCTGACCGGCCAGCGCGTTGACAAGGTCGATCACAAGCCCGCCGCTGGCCACGGCGAACAGCGTCGAGGCGGTGGTGGCGACGTTCGAGAGCCCCATGTACCGACCGGAGGAGGCGCGGGGAATGATGTCGGTCATCAGCGCCCAGTCGACCGCGAGGAACGTCCCCGCCGCCGCGCCGAACAGCGTCGCCCCGGCGATGGCGACCGGAACGTTCGGGGCGAGGGCGGCCATCGCCACGCCGATGAAGCCGATGGCACAGCTCGCGTAGATCACCGGCTTCCGGCCGATCCGGTCCGAGATCCGGGCGCTCGGGACGATGGCCACGACGTTGCCGAGGACGACCAGGACGAGCAGGACCAGGTTGGCCGAGTTCGCCGCCTCCTCGCCCAGCGAATGCGACTGCTTCAGGTACGTGATCACGAAGTTGACGAGCATCGCGCCGGCCATGAGGAAGAAGAAGCGCGACGTCAGCAGCCAGACATACGAGCGCTCGCGCAGGATGTCGGTGCCCCAGGTCTCGCCCGCCACGGACAGCCACGACCGGCGGTCGCGTTGCTTCGGCGGCACTCCCGGGCTCACGCGAAGGACCACGGCGGCCATCGTGAGCAGCTCGACGATGGCGACGGCCAGGATCGCCAGCTCGAGCCGGCCGAGAAGGACCGCGACCGTCACGACGAGGAAGCCCGTCACGTTGCCGAGGATCTGCATCAGCCCGACCATCGCGCTCGCCAGGCCGACCTGCTTCTCGTTCACGAGGTCGGGCACGTACCCCTGGAACGGTCCGCGGGCGATGTTCGTGCTGAAGGACAGGAGCGCTGCGAAGGCGCCCAGCATCAGGACGTTGTTGGCGGTCGCGATCCCGGCGAGGAAGACGAGATCGAGCAGCGAGCCGATGACGATGTACGGCTTGCGGCGGCCCCATCGACTGACGGTGTAGTCGCTGATCGATCCGATCGTCGGCTGGACGAGGATCGAGACGATCGCCATCGGGATCGAGATCAGGAACGAGATCCGGCCGACTTCGAACGGGTCGACCGCCAGCGGGCCGAAGTTCAGCCGGTTCTGGATGAAGAGCCCGACGGCGCCGTCGATCGCGGTCAGGCCCAGCCAGTACAGGGAGATCCGAATGAGATGGCCGACCGGCAGAACCGCCGTCGGCCGTCCAGCGCCGGGTTCGGCGCTCGCCGCAACCTGGGCCATGGGACCCCTCCCTCCGTTTCCCCCGGTTCGCGCATCCTACGCCGCTGATGACGCGGGTACGGCCCCTCCGTTACGGTCGAGCGCGACCGAGCGGCCGACGCGCACGAGACGGCGCTCCCGCGCGCCCGGCGCGACATACCGGAAGACCGACCGATCGAGCGAGTAGATGCCGGTGGCCGCAACCCCGATCGGGCCGAGCCGGAACGTGAACAACGGGTTCTCGGTGTTGCCGGCGTAGGCCACCGCCGTCCGATCGCGAGCAAGGACGGCCAGGTTCGCCTGACCGCCGAGCGTCTCGTGGAGGCGGCAGAGGAGCGCGGCCGGCGGGGTCGTCCCGTCCCAGGCGTCCTCGAGCCAGCGGGCCCCGACCTCGGTGTCGGCGCGGCCGTGGATCCGGCCCTCGGCCCGGAACCGGCGGCGAAGGTCGGCGACGTCGCGGAAGTCGCCGTTGTGGCTGAAGGCGAAGCGGCCGGCCGGGTCGTCGAACGGCTGGGTATCCGCCGGGCCGAGCGTCGAGAGCCGCGAGGGCCGCCGGAGGTGGACGAGGAGGGCGCTCGTCTCGGTGCGGCCGACCGTCCCGCGCGCCGGGTCGTCGCGGAAGGCCCGGACGTCGCGATGCGATCCGAGGCCGCCCTCGGCGGTCAGCCAGGCGGCGCCCCAACCGAAGCCGGCGATCCCGAACTTCTCGAGGCGTTCGGTGAACGGCCACAACTCCTCGAGGCGGAACGGCTCGCGGGCTCGGGCGATGAACTGCTCGCACATGTCGCCGATCATACGGCCGGTCAGCCCTGACCTTGGCGCCCGGAACGCCGGCGTCCCAACCACCCGGGTTACGACGGCCTCATTTGCCGCGCCGGATCTCGCGCTCGTACTCCGGGAAGTAGCGGGCGATCTCCATCAGATCGAACGAACGCAGGATCGAGGTTGCCGGTTCGCGCGCGAGGAGGAACCGGAACGAGGCATCCACGAGCAGATGCGGATCGCGAGCCCCGGGATCCAGGCGCTCCAGGTCGGCCGAAGCGACACGAACGCGATGCTCGGTCGTCGGCCCGCCCTCGACGGCGACCGTGACGTGGCAGGTCCAGGCGGCCCCGGTCGAGGCCTGGCTGCAGCGGATGTCGAGTTCGGTCACGATCCTCCCTCCGATTCCTGGCAGCGCGGGCACCAGTACGTCGTCCGGGGCAGTTCCGCGCCGAGCGGCCCCGAACGGATGATCGACCCGCAGCGCCGGCACGGCCGGCCTGCCCGACGATAGACGTGGAGGCGGGCTCGGCCGGGCACCTGGCCGGCGCTCTCGAGAAGGAGCCGGCGGGCCGTCGCGATCAGACGGTCGAGGGTTGCGTCGTCGAGGCTTCCGACCGGGGCGAGCGGGTCGACCCGCTCGGCGAACAGCGTCTCGTTGCGCCAGATGTTGCCGATTCCGGCCAGCGCTCGCTGGTCGAGAAGCGCCTCAGAGATCGACCGGCCGGCGCGGGCGGGGTCGCGCAGGCGCCGGCGCGCCTCGGAGGCCGCGGCCTCGCCGAACTCCGGGTCGAGCAGGTCCGGCCCGAGCGCGGCCAGCGCAGCATGAAGCGGCTCGGCCCGCTGCTCGAACAGCTCGACGACCGGCGCATCGAAGCAGACCGCCACCGCGCCCGGCACCTCGAGGACGAGTCGGGCCCGGGCCTGCGACCGGCGCCACGGCTCGCCGGGGCGGTAGCGGTGCCACGAGCCGGTCATCCGCAGGTGCGTCCGGAGCTCGAGGCCGTTGTCGAAGCGGATCAGCAGGTTCTTGCCCTGCGACTCGACCGCGTCGATCGTCGCCCCGACGACCCGCTCGATCTGGGGGCCGGGCCGCCGGGCCCAAGCGGCCGTCACGACCCGCCCGACCAGGTGCGGCCGGAGCCCCGCGGCGGTCCGGAAGAGCGTGTCGCCTTCGGGCACGGGGCGGCCCGCGGCTCAGCGCGACCGGAGCGTCAGGCCCCGGTAGCCCGGGACGAACCCACCGGCAAGGAGCAGCTCGCGGAACGGTGATTCGCCGACCGGCATGCCGTCGACCTTCGTGACGACGAGCTCCCGGACGCGGCGATCCTCGAGGAGCGCACCGAGGCACCGGGCGGCGGCCTCCGCGACCTCGGGGTCGTCCGCGGCCGGCAGCGCCTGGATCGTCGCCCCGCCGCGCTCGAGGTAGAGGGCCGCGACGCCGTCGACGATCGCGACGTAGGCGCCGGCGGCCCGCTGGAGGGGCCGGCGGTCCTCCTCGCCCCGCCGCGGCCACGGAATGGCGGCACCGTACGGGTTCGCCGGATCGGCGGCCGCGAGCAGGTGGGTCTCACGTTCGCGGGCCGAACGGGCCGGCTCGCGGACCGCTCGCAGCCGCTCGAGCGCGCCTGCGAGCGCGAACTGCGCGGCCCCGAGGCCGTCGACGAAGTAGCCGCGCCGGATGCGGCCGGCCTCCTCGAGCGCCCGGAGCACCGGGTAGACGGCCGCGTAGCCACCCTCGACGCCCTCGGTGGCGACGGCCTCGCGCGTCACGACCCCGTGGCGGTCGAGGAGCGCAAGGGCCGTCGCGTGGAGGCGTTCGGTGGCCGAGGGGCGCCCCGTGGCGGCGTCTCCGCCGGCCTCCTCGACGAGCGACCAGCGGCCCGCCGCCTCGGGCGGCCCGAGGGCCGTCAGCCGGCCCGGCCGGCGCCGCGCGTCGCGGGCGGGTCGCTTCCAGCGGAGCGCCCGGAGCGGGGCGAACGTGTCGTTCGTCACCTCGCCGGCCCAGACGAGATCCCAGAGCGCGTCCAGCACCTCGCGGTCGGAGCCGCCGCCCGCTGCGACGTACAGCTCGCGGTAGAACGAGGCGCCCCGCCGAGCGAGGTGCGCCCGGACCGCCTCGTGACGGGGACCGGCGGGGCGCTCCGCGCCGTCGACCGGGCCGGCGGGCCGCAGGATCTCGCGACCCGGCCGGTAGAGGGCGATCCGCCCGTCGTCGCGGCCGAGGCTCCCCCGACCGACCCAGGCGACCTCGCCGGCGGCGCCCAGCTCGTCGAGCAGTCGCGGCTGGTAGCCGGGCACGCGGGCCGGCAGGACGTCCCGCTCGAGGACCGACGCGGGGATCGCCAGGCCGGCCAGCTGGTCGACCACCTCGGCGAGCCGCTCGAGCGCGCGGAGCCGCTCCGGCCGGAGCGGAGCCCGCGCCGCATTCACGGGAGCGATCCCGTGCCACGCCGGCAGGAACCGCCCGAGGGCCGCGGGTTCGACCGGTTCGACCTCCCGGCGGAGCCGCGCGAGCGAGCGCCGGCGGAGGACCCGGAGAACGTCCGGGTCGATCCATTCCCGCTCGGCGCCGCCGGGCCGGAACTCGCCGCGGAGGATCGTGCCGGCATCGAGCAGCCGCTCGAGCGCATCCTCGACGACGCCGACCGGCAGCCCCCAGCGCCGGGCGGGTTCTGGCGTGAGGAAGGGGCCGTGGGTGCGGGCGAAGCGGGCGAGCAGGCCGTCGAGCGCCGCCGTCACCGGACCGAGGAAGGCCTCCGGGACGCCCGTCGGCGGCGCGACGCCGACGCCGTCGCGGTACCGCCCGGCGTCCTCGATCGCGATCCAGCGGTCCTCGCCGGCGATCCGGGCCGCGACCGCACGACGCGAGGCGATCAGCTCCGTGAGCCAGGCCTCGGCGGCCGTCGCGCCGCCCTCGCTGCGCGCGGCGAGTTCGTCGGTCGAAAGGTCCCCGAGCCGGCGGAGCAGGTCGTGGAGCCGGTCGGCCGTCGTCGCCCGGCGGTCGTCGGTCAGCGCCTGGAGGCTGAGCTCGAGATCGGCGAGCGCGTCCGGATCGAGCAGCTCGCGCAGCTCCTCCTGGCCGAGCAGCTCGCGCAGCAGGTCACGATCCAGCGTCAGGGCGCCGGCCCGCCGCTCGGCGAGCGGCGCGTCGCCGTCGTACATGTAGGCGGCGACGTAGTCGAAGAGGAGCGACGAGGCGAACGGGCTCGCCCGGAGCGTCTCGACCGAGTGGACGCCGATCTCCCGCGACCCGATCCCGCCGAGCACCTCCCGCAGCGCCGGCAGGTCGAAGACGTCCGAGAGGACCTCGCGGTACGTCTCGACGAGGATCGGGAAGCTGCCGTAGCGCGAGGCGACCGCGAGCAGGTCCGCCGCCCGCTGGCGCTGCTGCCAGAGCGGCGTCCGGGTGCCCGGGCGGCGCCGCGGCAGGAGCAGCGCCCGACCGGCGTTCTCCCGGAAGCGCGACGCGAAGAGGGCGCTGTTGGCGACCTGGTTGACGACGAGCTCCTCGACCTCGTCCGGATCCGGGAAGAGCATCGACTCGATCCCCGCGAAGCCGTCCTCGACGTCCGGCAGGCGGATCGCGATCCCGTCGTCGGACCAGATCGTCTGCACCTCGAGGCCGAGGGGCTCCCGGATCCGGGTCTGGAGGGCGAGCGACCAAGGCGCGTGGACACGGGCGCCG
>DASTEU010000057.1:0-2337 GCA_035709325.1 Candidatus Limnocylindrales bacterium
CGCCAAACGGGCCGCGGCGGCGCTCGGTTACATCGGGCTGGCCTCGGAGGATCGCGTCGCGGTCAGCGCGCTCGGCGGCCGCTCGAGCCGGCGCCAGACGCCGCTTCGCGGCTCGGGCCGGGTCTTCCGGTTGCTCTCGAACCTGTCGGCGATCCAGCCGGCGAGCGGACCCACCGATCTCGTCGCCGCCGCCCGCCATGCCGCCGCCCAGCTCCACGGCCGCGGCGTCGTGGTCCTGATGAGCGACCTGCTCGATCCCGCCGCGGACCGGGTGATCCGCGAGCTGGCGGCGACGCGCTCGGAGCTGATCGTGCTCCACGTCCTGTCGCCCGACGAGCTCGACCCGCCGCTCGAGGGCGACCTCCGCCTCGTCGATTCCGAATCCGGCGAAGGCGTCGACGTGACGGCGGACCTGGCGACGCTCGACGCGTACCGGACCCGACTCGCCGAGTGGAAGCAGGGCCTGGCCGATCTCGCCGCGCGGCGCCGGGCGAGCTATGTCGACCTCGCGTCGGACGTCCCGCTCAACGACCTGATCTTCGCCGAGCTCCGCCGGCGACGGGTGCTCGGCTAGGGCCGGCCGATGCCGCTCACGACGCCGCTCGCGCTTCTCGGGCTGCTCTTCATCCCACTCGTCGTCGCGATGTACATGCTCAAGCTGCGGCGCGAGCCGAAGGTGGTGCCTTCGACACTCCTCTGGCAGCGCCTCCTCGCCGACGTGGAGGCGAACGCGCCGTGGCAGCGGCTGCGGCGCAGCCTGCTGTTCCTCCTCCAGCTCCTCCTCGTCGCGATCCTCGTCCTGCTGGCCGCCCGGCCGTTCGTAGAGCGGCCGGCCGGCCTCGCGGGCGACATCGTCCTCGTCGTCGACACCTCGGCGAGCATGGCCGCGACCGACGTCCTGCCCGACCGGCTGACCGTCGCCAAGCAGGCGGCGCTCGAGGCGCTGCGCGAGCTGCCGTCGGGCGGCAAGGTCAGCGTGATCGAGGCCGGGCGGACGGCCCGGATCGTGGCCGCGGGCTCGAGCGACCTGGGGCGCGTCCGCATCGCGATCGAATCGATCCGCCCCACGGCCGCGCAGGGCGACCTCGCCGACGCCCTCGAACTCGCGTCGGAGCTGGCCGCCCAGTCCGGCGATGCCGAGGTTCTGGTCGCCACGGACGCCGCGCTGGCGACCGTGCCGACGACGTCGGTCGACGCGCCCGTCCGCGTCCTGCGGGTCGGCGACGAACGAGGCCGCCGGAACCAGGCGATCGTGGCCCTGGCCGTCCGGACCGCGCCGTCGGCCGTGACCCGGTCGGTGTTCGTGAGCGTCGCCAACCTCGACCTCGAGATGGCCCAGCGCCGGATCGAGCTGTGGGGCGACGGCCGGCTGCTCGAGTCACGGACGATCGACATGGATCCGCAGCAGAAGGCCGACGTGATCATCGACGACGTGCCTCGCGACGTCTCGGTCGTCGAGGTTCGTCTCGTCGGCGGCGAGACCGCCGATCCGGCCGTGCCGCCCGACCAGCTCGCTGC
The DNA here is from genome assembly GCA_035709325.1 of Candidatus Limnocylindrales bacterium. GTDB lineage: Bacteria > Chloroflexota > Limnocylindria > Limnocylindrales > CSP1-4 > CF-46. The sequence continues at coordinate 1,519 of DASTEU010000057.1, forward strand.
CGACGATCGAGCCTGGGCGGTCGTTCCACCCGATCGGGCCCGCAACGTCCTGCTCGTCGGCGAGGGCGACGCGTACCTCGAGACCGCGCTCTCGTTCCTGCCCAACGTGAATCTCTGGGGCACGACGCCGGCCCGCTATTCGCGCGACGTCGTCCGCCCCGACGGAACCGACTGGGACCTGATCATCTTCGAGCGCTTCGTGCCCGCGACGGTCCCCGACGTGCCCACGCTCCTCATCGCGCCGCCGTCGAGCAGCCCGATCGTCGAGGTCACCGGCAAGCTGACGAACCCGGGCATCGGGACGCTGCTGCCCGACGAGCCGGTCCTGCGCTACGTGGATCTCACGACGACTCACATCGCCGAAGCCGTCCGCCTCGAGCTGCCGGCATGGGCCCGGACGGTGATCCCGGGCCCACGCGGTGCGCCGCTCCTGCTCACCGGCGTCCGCTCCGGCGTGCCGACGGCAGTCCTCGCGTTCGAGCCGCGCCTCAGCGACCTGCCCCTCCAGGTCGCCTTCCCGATCCTGATTGCGAACCTGACCGGCGAGTTGATGGGCGGCAGCGCGCCGCCGACCGAGGCGATCGAGCCGGGCGACCCGATCTCGCTGCCGCTGGCGGCCGGCGCGACCGGGCTGGCGGTCGAACGCCCCGACGGCTCGGTGGTCACGCTCGCCCCGGGCACTGCCGGCGGCGCGAGCGTCACGTTCACCCAGACCGACCAGCTGGGCGTCTACACGGCGACGCCGATCCGCGACCCGGCCGCGGGACCGTCCGGGGCCGGGAGCGCCCCGCCGTCACCCAGCCCCTCGGCGCCGGCCTC
>DASTEU010000058.1:0-5537 GCA_035709325.1 Candidatus Limnocylindrales bacterium
GACAGCCGGCTCGTGGAACCGGCGAACCACCCGCCGAGCCCATCTCCGGTCAGAGCCGCGGGTCTCCTCCACACGACGACGGCAAGGCATGGGAGTGCGCGGGAGCCGGCGGCCGCCACGATGCATGCGAGCGCGGCGAGAACCGGCCCGTCGGTGACTGGCGAGCCGAACGCCGACCCCGACAGGGTCGCGAGCAGTGCGACGTCGACGAAGAGGACGAGCGCGATCGCCGCAGCCCCTGCCGGGCCGACGGCCGGGTCCTTGCGGGCGCGCGCCGCGGCCCCCGGGTTCGGAGCGGCGAGGGCGTCGACCGTGTCCCCGAGACCGTCCAGGTGGAGGGCGCCAGAGACGGCCGCGATCGCCCCGATCGCCAGTCCGGCCGCCGCCAGCGGCGCCCGATCACCGACTGCGACGAGGATCAGCGCGCCAGCCGTGCCGACCGCCGCTCCGACCAGGCCGAAGCCGGACGCGCCGGTGCGCCGGGCGTCGATCGCTGCGCGTCCCGGAACCGGCAGGCGGGTCAGGAAGGCGACCGCGGCGAGGAGCTCGGCGGCGACGTCCCTGACGACGGCCCCCGGTCGACGAGCAGGCCGATCGACGCTCGCGACCGGCGTCACCCCGGCGTGCCCCTTCATGGCAGCCTCGCATCGGGGTGAATGGCGAGGATGAGGGATCGCAGGCCCTGGGCCAGCCGCGGCCCGGGCCGAGTGATCAGCTTGTCGTCGGCGACCCGGACCGCGCCGTCGCGCACCGCCGTCATCACCGCCCAGCCCGGGCGCTCGGCGACGAGGTCCGCCGTCGTCCCGAAGGCCGCGTCTCCGAGGACGATGACCTCCGGGTCGGCGGTGATGAGGCGCTCGAGCGAGATCTCGAAGCTGTCCGCGGACCCGCTCGTCAGCGGTGTGCCGCCGGCCAGCTCGACCATCTCCGCCAGGAACGACGCATCGGCTGGGCCGTAGATCTCGTTCGTCGCGTCGACCTCGTAGAACGTTCGGGGTCTGGACATGCCGCTTGCAGCCCCGGCCAGCGCCTCGATTTCGGCCCGCATCGCGGCGGCGAGATCGCGACCCTTTGTCGCCAGGCCGACCGCCTCGGCCACCAGCTCGACATCATCCGGCACGGCGGCCACCCTGGCAGCGTAGATCACGACGACCGGGATGCCGAGGGAGCGGAGCCGAGCGACGCTCTCCGGCGGCGTGTAGCCGTTGCCGCCCGCGACGACGAGGTCGGCCTCCAGGCCGACGATGGCCTCCACGTCGACAGAGCCGAAGGCGGCGACGTCCGGGAGACCGGCGGCGACCGACGGGTAGTCGCTGGCCGAGTCGGTCGCGACGACACGGTCGCCCGCGCCGAGGGCGAACAGGGTCTCGGTCGCACCCGGCGTGAGCGAGACGATCCGTCGGGGCGCCGCCGGGATGGTGACGGCCGCTCCTTCGTCATCGGTCACCGACCGCGGAAAGGGCGACGAGGCCGGTGGGTCGACGGACGCGGCCGCTGGCGTGGGCTCAGCGGAACGGCTCGACTCCGTCGCCGGGACGGCGGGTCCACATGCGATCGGGAGCAGGGCCATCGTCGCGGCGAGCGCCGCGCCGAGCCGGCGGCTCACGTCGGGGAATCGACGACCCCTCGCTTCTCGGGTGAAGGAGGGGTCCAAGCCGGCGCTTCGCATGGTGCCAACCCTTTCTCTCGAAGGTTCGAGCAACCTCCGCAGGGTCGGCGACCGGACTTCCGACGCTCGTCGCGTCGATCACCGTAGCGGGACTGTGCCGGACTTGCACCGGCTTCGCGACCCAGCGGTGTCGTTTTGAAACTGGGCCGATCCTAACAGGCCGTTCCACGGCCCGCGCCCGCACCCACCTTCGGGTGACACGCTCAGCCGAGCGGCGAAAACGAGTCCAGTCGCAGGAGACTCCGCTGCCACGCACGCTCGCGCCATGAAGCGCGCCCGGGAGGCCGATGAGAGCGGGACGCGCACGAGCCCTGGTCAATACGGACTGGACTTCTTGGGACGTCCGACCAGTAGGCACGGCGCGATTGGGCGGCAACACTCCGTCCAGGTTGTAGAGACGGAGGCCCGAGCCCGTGCCCGACGAAGCGATGAGCGACCTTGTCCGCCAGCTCCTCCGTGTCCGCGGAATGCTCGCGACCGATGCGCCGGGCAGTCCTGCCTGGGCGGCCACGGTCGAGTGGAGCGACGAGCTCGAGGCGCAGATCCGATCGATGGGCCGCGACCCCGACGTGGTCGATCGGCCGCAGAAGGCGGTGCGGTCCTGATGCGCAGCTCCGTCGACGCGGCGCTGGGTCGACCGATCCTCGGCCGCCGCTCGATGAGCGCCTGGGCCCCGCACGCTGCGCCCCGCCCACATCCGTTGCGCGTCGGTCTCGTCCGGCGCCTCGCGCTCCGAGGTCTGCTCCTCCTGGCAGTCGCCGAGCTCCTGGCGCTCGCCCTCAGGGGATCGGAGGTCCTCGTTTCCGGCGGGCCGGCGGGCTAGGGCCCCGCCCATAACGGGGCCGACCCGGAGGACGTCTCGCCTCAGCGCCCCTCGATCGTCAGCGAGCTCGCGGCGCGCGCCCGGGGGCCGAGGTACGTCGCAAGACCCTCGTCGAGCGGCGTGAGACGGCGCGGCATCCGCTCGAGCAATGGTCGAAGGTCGACGGTCGCGGGCTGGTTCACGAAGTCGACGGCTGCCGGCGTGAGCGGCGGATCCTGCAGGAACTGCAACGGCCACGCCGCGAGCTTGAGGAGCGGCGTCGGGCCGGGCAGGATCGGCCGGCGGATGCCCGCCACCCGGAGCGCCCGGCTGATGATCTCGCGCATCGGCAGCGTCTCTGGCCCGCCGATCTCGAAGACCTCGTTCGCGGCCGCCTCCTCCACGAGCGCGTCGGCCACGAGACGGCCGATGTCGTCGATGAAGACCGGTGCGAGGAGCTGGCGGCCCGTGTTCGTCATCGGGACGAACGGCAGGCGGCGGGCGAACCCGAGGAAGCGGTTGAGCGCGACATCGCGCGGGCCGTAGATCCAGGTCGGGCGGACGATCGTCCACGTCAGGCCGCTGCCCCGAACGGCCTCCTCCGCCCGCCACTTGGCGCGGAACCAGTGGCGGGCCGCGTCGGGGGCCGCACCGGCCCCGGAGATGTAGACGACCCGGCCGACACCGGCCGCGCGGGCCGCGCCAACGAGCTGCTCCGTGCCGCCGGCGTCGACCTCCATGAACGTCTGGTGGCGGCGCGGTGACTCCATCGGCGAGTTCTTGAACGCGAGGGCGATGACGAGGCCATCGACGCCGCGGAGGCCGGCGTCGAGACCCTCGCCGGTCCGGGCGTCCGCGAGCCGGAGCTCGACGGCGTCGGGCAACCCGCCGCGAGCGACCTCGCCACGGTGGGTCAGGACGACGACGTGGTGGCCGCGCCGGTGGAGCTCGGCGGCGATCCCGCCGCCGACGAAGCCAGTCCCACCGGCGACCGCCATGGTCATCCCGGTCGGCGGCGCTCCGGGCGCGGCGAACGCCGAGGCAATGACCATCGAGCGGTACCGGAAGATCCGCTCGAGCTCGCCGCCGACCGTCAGGCCGTGGACTGCGTCGCCGAGCGGGCCGAGCAGGAGGGTATACGTGATCTCGTCCTCGATGCGGGTCCCGCCCTCGACCTCACGGAAGCGGTGGACGTGCTCCCAACGGCGGTACGGCCCGCGCTCCTGGGCGTCTCGGAAGCCCGATGGCGGGTCGTAGTCGGTGATCCTCGTCCGCCACTGGACGGGGATCCCGAGCAGAAGGCGAATCCGGTAGTCGATCGCGAGTCCGCGTCGCATCTCGCGATCCGTTGTCAGAGGTTCGAGGCGCATCGACGGCGGGGTGATCCGGGCGAGGTTGGCCGGCTCTGCGAAGAACGCGAAGACCTCGCTCCGCGGGCGGGCCACGAACTGGCTGGCGACGAGTCGGTGATTCGCCATGGGAACAGGGTATCGTGATACTGGCAGATATCAAGTTTTTGGGAACATCCAAAACCACCCCAAGGCCAGGGCACGATCGCGCACACGATGAGTTGATCGTGGGGCAATGGCCCTGGACCGACCAACCGGCCCCGGCGACTGGTGCGGTTCGGCCCTGTTGCCGCTCACCGGGCAGGGTCCAACCTCAAGGATGCCTGGCTGGTCTCGGGAGAGTGTGATGCGCGTATCGGCTGCGGCCGCGGTGTGGTTCGTCTATCTGATCGTCGCCCTGGTGCTCCTCGAATTCCTCACCGGCTTCCCGTACGCGGCCGCTGTCGGCCTCGGCGGGCTCGGCCTCGCGGCCGTCGCCCCACCGCCCGTGGGCCTCCGGCTGCGCCCGGACGTGGCTGACCTTGCTGGGGCGCTCGGCGTATACGCCGTCTGCGTCGGCCTCTTCTTCCTCGCCTTCCAGGTCTTCACGGTCGACAACGTGGCTGGCCTGTTCTTTGCCTTTGCCGGGGCCTTGCTCGTCGGCGTCGTCGCGCCGCTCATCCACGTCGTCATCGTTCAGGGCCGGGCGCTCTCCGACCTGGGCCTGACTCGTGAGCGGCTTCCGGAGATCCTCGTCCTCGCTGCTCTCCTCGCGGCCGTTCAGGCAGTGCTGACGCTGCCGAAGGTCAGCTTCGGCCCACCCGAGACGTGGATCCCGCTGCTCGGCATGGCTCTGGCCGTCGGCTTCTTCGAGGCGCTCTTCTTCCGGGCCTACATCGTGACGATCTTCGAGCCGATGTTCGGAACGGTTGGTGCCGTCGTTGGGAGCGCCGGGTTGTACGCGCTCTACCACGTCGGCTATGGCATGGGCCCAACCGAGATGGTCTTCCTGTTCGGCCTGGGCATTGTCTACGTCGTGGCGTATCTCGTCGCCCGCAACCTCCTGGTCATCTGGCCGCTGCTGACACCGCTCGGTGGGTTCTTCAACAACGCGCGAGCCGGCGACATCGAGCTGCCCCTGATCGCCGTGCTCGGATTCGTCGACATCCTCGGGGTGATGCTGGCGGCGATCTTCCTCGTCCACCGTTGGCAGCGGCGCCACGCCGCGGAGCTCCGCCGGGAACCCGTCGCCCGATGACTGACCTCGCGATCCGCGCCGAGGGGCTGGTCCGCACGTACGGCGGCCGGCGCGCCCTCGACGGTCTCGACCTCGCGGTGCCCCGCGGCGTGGTCTATGGCTTCCTCGGTCCGAACGGGGCCGGCAAGACGACGACGATGCGAGTCCTCACCGGGCTCATCCGGCTCCATGCCGGGACCGTCGAAATCCTCGGGCGGCCGCTCCGCTGGGGTGACCGCGAGCCGCTCTTCGACGTCGGCGCGCTGATCGAGTCGCCCTCGTTCTACCCGTACCTGTCCGGGCGCGACAACCTGCGGGTCATGGCCCGATACCAGGGCAGCGCCGAGGTCACGGTGGACACCGCGCTCGAGCGGGTGGACCTCGCCGCCCGGGGTCGCGACGCGTTCCGCTCGTACTCGCTCGGCATGAAGCAGCGGCTGGGGGTGGCCTCGGCGCTGCTGGGTGATCCCGAGCTCCTCGTCCTGGACGAACCGACGAACG
>DASTEU010000059.1:0-7634 GCA_035709325.1 Candidatus Limnocylindrales bacterium
ACGAAGCCGGCCCTCTGCCGCCGCTGCGGCTGCGGTTCGAGGGTCGACTGGACCGACCGGCCCTCGCCGAGATCACCGAGACCGACCCGCCCGCTCCGTCCGGCGCGACGACCGTCCTGCAGGCGAACGGGTCGAGACTCCTGGTCGCGAGCCCGGAACTGGAATCGAGTTTCACGATCGACGCCGGGTCGGGGACGTGGTCCGTCGTCGGTTCCGGGGCCGAGTTGGATGTGCCAGCGCGTCGCTTCCGCGGGGGCGGGACGATCGCCACCGTTCGCTGCACGAGCGAGTTGGCGATTGCGCTGCCGGCGGTCGCCGACCCGGCGGCCGCCCCGGAGCCGCCGATCGGCGATGCGATGCGACCGATCGTCTGGCGGGCGCTCGCCTACGTCCGCGGCTGCACCGCGCTCGCGACCTCCCCGGACGAACGCGTCATCCTCGCCGACCACCGGATCCTGCCGCTGTCCTGGACCCGCGACGCGTACTTCCAGGCGCTTCTCCTGCTCGCCCGTGACGGCCCCGGCGACCGGCGCCGCGTCTCGGACCACCTGCGCTGGCTCTGGCGCCGCTGCGATCGGCCGGACGGCCGCTGGGTCCGCAGCCACCACGCCGACGGGCGTCGGAAGGACCTCGCATTCCAGGCAGACCAGCAGCTCTATCCGATCCTCGAGCTCGCGGACTTCTGGCGGCGGTACGGCACGCTTCCGGACGGCGTCGCGTGGTCGCGAGAGGTGGCGCGTGCCTGGTCGGCGGCCCTCGGCGAGGTCGATCCGACGACCGGACTCCTCGCCTGCACGGAGAACGCCGCCGACGACCCGGCGCCGGAGCCCTTCCTCGCCTCGTCCCAGGTCGTCCTGTGGTACGCGGCTCGGCGGCTGGTGGAGATGGCACGGGCCGGTGTGCTGGCGCTTCGCGAGAGCGACCTCCGCGCGGTCGCGGAGCGGACCCGGGAGGCATTCGGGCTGTCCCTCCTCGTCTCGGGCCGCTGGGCGTACGCGGGCGACGGGGCAGGCCGCCAGGTCGAGTATCACGACGCGAACGATCTGCCGACCGCGCTCGCCCCGCTGTGGGGCTTCTGCCCGGCCGACGATCCGGCGTGGCTTGCGACGATCGAGTGGGCCTTCTCGCCGGCGAACCCGGGTTACTTCGCGGGCGACCGCGGCGGCCTCGGGTCGATCCACACGCCGGGTGCCTGGACGCTGGGGGACGTCCAGCATTGGCTCGTGGCCCGCACGGTCGGCGACGAGGAGACCGGGCGGACGGCGCTCGAGCGGCTTCGCGACGTGGCCTTCGACGACGGGATGCTGCCGGAGGCCTACTCGGCCGGCGGGCCCGACAGTCGGGTTCGCCACTGGTTCGCCTGGCCGGGCGCGGCGATCGGGGCGTTCCTCGTGCTCGACGCGCGCGGCGAGCTGGAATCGGTCCTTCGCGCGTGACCGAATCGAGACGCGGCGCCGCGGGTCGCATGGCATCGTAATCCCGCTGCGGGGTCGTGTTCGCGACCCCGGCAAGGGAGAGCGCCCCATGCCCGACGAGTCGAACCCACCGCCAGCGGATCCCGCCTGGACTCCACCACCGCAACAGCCCGCTCCCCAGCAGCCCGCCCCGCGGCAGCCGGGACCCCAGCAGCCGGTGCCACAACATCCAGCGCCGCAGCAGCCCGCGCCGCAGCAGCCCGCGCCGCAGCAGCCCGCGCCGCAGCAGCCGGCGGCCCCGACCTGGACACCACCTCCGCAGCAGCAGATGCCGACATCGCCACAGCAGGAGCCAGCCTGGACGCCGCCGCAAGAGCCGGCTCAACCCGGCTGGTCGGCGGCACCACCTCCCTCGCCGCCTCAGGGCTGGACGCCCCAACCGCCGCAGCAGCAGGCCCCGCCGCCACAGTGGACGCCGCCGGGCCAGCCGCAGCCCGCTGCGGCGTGGACGCCCCCCGGCCAGCCCATGGGCGGACCGCCGGCGAAACGTGGCGGGATCAAGAAGCGCTGGATCGTGCTCGCGGCCGTCGTGGCGATCGCCGGGTTCGCAGGGTTCACGGCCTGGCAGCGCGAGCAGACCTACCAGACCGGCCACGCCGCGTACCTCGCCGCCGACTGCGCGGCGGCGGTCGGGCCGCTCCGCAGCGTCGCGGGCGAGGACTCGAGCTCCAGCGACAGCGACACGGAGCTCAAGGCCCGGGCCGAGCTGCAGGAGTGCGAGGCGCTCCTGGCCGCCGACACCATGGGAACGCGGGGAGACGCCGCCGAGGCGGTCCTCGCCTACCGCGAGCTCATCACGAAGTACCCGCGCAGTCCGCTCGTCGAGACCGCGCTCGCCGGCGGCCAGGAGCTGATCGCGACGGCCCCGGAGAGCGTGGCGTCAGTCGAGCTCTGCGACGCGCTCGACGGCCTCGAGGCCGAGGACTTCATCGCGTCGCCGGCCGACTCGCTGCCGGCGCTCCTGTACGCCTGCGGGCAGGTCTACGAGGCGGAGCGCGCCTTCGCCGACGCCCTGGCGGCCTACGGCAGGTTCCGGGCGGAGTATGCCGACCACGACCTCGCCGACGACGTCGAGACCGCCTACGCCCGGGCGATCCTCGAGGACGCCGACGAGGGCGGAGCCGGCGAGTTGCCGCCACCGGACCAGGGCCGGCCGGGCGGCGTCCCCGACCTCGCGACGATCGTCATCCAGAACGATGCGCCGGACATCCTCGCGATGGTCTTCAGCGGCCCGGACGTCCGCGTCGAGGAAGTCGAGGCCTGCGCCGAGTGTCAGAAGTACCTCAGCCCCGGCCCGCCCGCCTGCCCCGAGCTCGGGCCGGTCGCCGAGTACGTCGTCGAGCCCGGCACCTACGACGTCGTCGTGCGATCCGGGAGCGGCAGCGACGTCACCCCGTTCCGAGGCACGTGGATCCTCGAGGCCGGGCTGATCTACGACTCCTGCTTCTACATCGTCACGACGACCCAGTAGGTCGTCCGGCGTCGCCCGCGCTCGCCTCAAGCGACGCGCGGGCCCGCCCGATCCGGGCCAGTAGCTCCTGGATCGCGGCAACTCGGCCGGGGTCGTTGCGTATAACGAGATCGTCTCGGGCAATCACAGCCTGATGATCAAGACAGGTCCGTTGCAGCTGCAACGGGCTGGCCCGGCAGATCTCCGACGCGGCGTCGAAGAGAGTGCGGGGTTGACGTCCTTCAAGGAGAGGCGATCGAGCTGCCGCTTGATAATCGAGGCAGCATCCGAGCGCGATCGCGGCGTCGGCGACCATCGGGCAGAGGACCCAGCCGCCATCGTCGGCGTCCCCGATCGTCTGAGCGCCGCAGAGCGGGTCCCGGTCGCCACCGGCCCGGGCAACTTCGCGAGCCGAGAGGATCGGCGGCACGGCGTCCAGGGCAGCCTCCTCCTATCGCGGCCGGAAGGTCACGAGGATGTTCGTCTCGGGATTGACGATCATGTCCATGTCGCCGTGGCGGACCGCGACGAGGCCATCGCCGGCTTCTTCCACGAGGCCGCGGTTCATGTGCCGAGCGACATCATTGAGGTTATCGAAGCCCAGGGCCCTGGTCCGTGGGTCCTTGAGTCGCATCACGCAGTGGCTGGACGGTCGGAACTGTGTGGAACGGAATGCATCGTAGATCTCGTTGTGGGTGAGGTCTCGGAGCGACCTGTTCTGGACTAGTCCACGGAAGCGAACCTCTCCGAACGCCGCTCGGGCCGGACGCCCGAGGAATCGCGCGAATCGCCCGAGTCGTCCGAGTCGCCCCACGCGGGCGACTCGCGTGATCCCGAAGGGACCGATGCTGAAGAGGATGTTGTCGAGTCGGGCCGGGTTTTGCTCCTCGATCAACGCGGCCGCTGTCGTGAGGACGAGCCGGCGCGACGCGCGGACGTCCTCGATGAGCATGGCCCCTTCATCGAGCGGTGGCTCGCCGGCCGCCCCGCCCATCCGGGCCCGGGGCGGCGCCGGCCGTATCTCCGTCAGGAAGCGCCAGCGGTCGAGTCGCCAGACGCCGTTGCCGGCATCAAAGCGGACCTCGTAGACACGCGGGTAGTCCGATCCGCCGGCCGATGCCTCGATCAATCCGGCGACGCCACGGACCGCTTCCGCGGTCGGGTCACTCGAGACGACCTCGGTTGGTCCTGCGCGACCGGAGGCCGCCCAGCTGGCAATCCGGACCCCCTCCGGGCCGATGATGAGGTCGATCCGGACGTTCGCTCGCCTGCCGCTCGCCGCGTGGCGAAGGATTCCGCGCACGTCGTCGGAGCTGCCCGACGGCGTATCGGCACGTGCTTCGCCGGCGGCGAACACCCTGGAAGTCAAGAACAGCGACGTTCGCTGCCAGCGGGCGCCGGTCCGCTCGAGACGGATCGTGTATGTCCGACGGCTCGTCGGCGCCTGGTCGGCCACGAAGTCGAGTGCTCGAACTGCAGCGTTGAAGATTTCGACCGCCCCGGATTCGGACGTGCCGCGTCCGACCTGGCCGGTCGAGCTGGACGTCAGGACGCCGACGAAGCCGGGCTCGACGGCAATCTCCAGCGTCATCCGATCGCGGCCCGCGGTCACCGCAGCCCGGACCGCATCCTGTACGGCTAGCATCCCGTCGACGTACGTGCCCTCCCAGGCGGGATCGCGCAATCGCCGGGTCTCGATGGGTTCCGTCGGGGCCCTCGTCGGCTCCTCGCGCCGTGGCGATGCGTCCTCGCGCCGGGCGGGAATCGACCGCGAGGCGAGGCGGAAGGCCTCGGCTTCGACGTCGGACGGGTCGGCGCCGCGCCGGTACCGGACCGTCACGGCGATCCGGCGGCGGCCCGTGGTGGCGTTCGACCGGGCCGCCGCGAGGATCCCATCACGGCACGCCTCGACAAAGTCGTCGAAGTCCTCGGTGTCCTGGGAGGGGGCCCGGGCGATCGTCAGGACGACGTCCCAGACGGGTCCCGTCTCGCTCGGGATCGCGGCGTAATCCTGTCGGACCGTCCGACGCTGGGCGACCGTCGACGATGCGACAAGATCGGCGACGGACGCATTCCCCGCGGTCCTACCGAGCGTTCCGAGAAGTCGGGCTCCAGAACCGAGGTCGCCGTCGATTAGCACGGGGGCCAAGCCTGACGCCTCGAACCGGGAGAGCCAGCCCGCCTGGGGCTGCCCCGGGTCCTCCCGCCGGGTCGTGGTCCCACCTTCGCGGCCGACGAGCCCCCGCGCCCTGGCAACCTCGTGGATGGCCATCCAGCCTTCCCATCTCGGAAGCGCGATCGAAGGGGCCATGGTTGTCGCGGGCACGCCCGTTTCCATCGGACCGGAGGGCAGAGATGGCTTCCCGATCGGGCAGCACGACGCCGGCCCCTCCGCAGCACCGACTATCGGCGGCGCGACGCCTCCGGCTCGGGCAGCCAGGCGCCGTCGGGCAGCTCGAGCCAGCCGAGGTCGCCGGCGAGTCGCAGGGCGGCGCGCTCGACCGGCTCGCGGACCGCCCGGTTCAGCCGGCGCAGGCGGACCATCGACCAAGGATAGACCGGCACCGGGTCGACGAGCTGGCGGACCACGCCGCCCGGCACCGGGGCGTGATCGGCGCCGGTGAGGATCGGGAGCCCTTGCCGGGCGAGGTGGTGCGCCTGGTTCTCGGTCCCGACGGCCGGGAGATGGGGCGGGGTCGCGACCGCGCCGGCCAGGGCCAGGATCTGCCGGCCGAGATCGACCCACTCGGGCGCCTCGCCGTGGGCCGGGTTGACGTCGATCTCGAGGCCGGCGAGCTCCCGGATCGGCACCCGGTCCAGGGCGGCGAGGGGGTGGTCGGCCGGGAGGAGCACCGCCAGCGGCTCGAACCGGACGAGACGCCGCTCGATGTCGGCCGGCAGTGCCTGGGCGACCCACTCGGCCCGGCCGAAGGCAACGTCCACTTCCGCCGCCTGGAGCAGGCGGATGGCGGCGCCCATGCCGCCGCCGTAGCGACCCCGAAACTCGAGATCGGGGGCCTCCGACCGGGCGGCGGCGAGGATGGCCGAGCCTGTCCGGCGGCCTTCGCTCATGAGGTCGAGGACGATCGGACGGGCCGGACCGCGTGCGTCGGCCAGGATCTCATCGTGGAGGGCGACGAGGCCCCGCGCTCGAACGAGGAGGCGCTCGCCCTCAGGGGTCAGGCGGACCTGGCGGGTGGTCCGCACGAAGAGCGGCGTCCCCAGCTGCTTCTCGAGCTGGCGGACGGCGCGGCTGATCGCCTGCTGGGCGATGAAGAGCCGCAGGGCGGCCTTCGTGAAACTCAGCTCCTCCGCGACCGCGACGAACGCGCGGAGGTTGCGGATGTCGAGGTCGGCGTCGCCGATCGGGCGGGTGGTATTCACGCAGTCCGGATGTTAATCCGTCGCGATCCGGTGTTGGACTTCGTGCCCGATCGATCGGACCCTCCGATCAGACCACTCACACCGAACCAACCGAGGACAGACACGATGGATCACGGAGCTCTTGGAACGCTGCTCATCGGGCTCGAGGCCGTCCGCCGCGACGAGCACGGGGATGGCGGCCACGACCGGGTCGACCGTTTCCAGCGGGCGCGCCGGCCGTCGATGGTGCCGCGGGCTCTCGAAGCCGCCCGCCGGGCGCTCGCGCCGAAACGCCCGATCCGGAAGCCGGCCCCGCGCTGAGCGGCGGCATCGGCGTGCCGCGCGCCGGTTGGCGCCACGATCCACTGAGCCGGTGCGCCTCGTCGAGGCGGAGACCGTCGTCGACGTGCCCGGCCGGCCGGGATCATTCACGCCATCTTCATGTGCTTTTCGTGGAATCCCGGATCGATGCGGGGACCATGGAGCCATGAACAGCTACCGAATTCCCGCCGCTCGACGCTGGCGACCCCCCGCTAACCCTGTCAGTTACGGAGCCAGGCGACTCACGTCCCTGATCGTCGTGGCTGGCGCGATCCTCGGCATGGCCGCGGTGAGCCTCCTCGAGGATGCCGGGGTACCGATCCTCGTCGCCCTGGCGATCGGGCTCGTGCTGTTCGGCGCGGTGGCAACGGTCGGAACGAGCGCCGCTGGCGACGCCGAAGTGCGATCGCGCCGGGCGGCCGCCGACATCGCGATCCGGCCATCAGGCGTGGCCGGACGGCTCGACGAATGGGCCCAGGCTTCGCAGTTGGGCCCCGACGCCGAGCAGGTCATCGGTCGGAAGACCGGGGCGCGAATCTAGATCGTCGCCCGGCGGGATTCCGGTCGATCGAGCACCATGTCAAGGGCGGTCCGGCCAGCGGCGACCGCCGCTGAACACCTGGGCAGCTCAGACGGAGGCCGGCGATGCGCGTGCAGCGGTTCGACGAGCGGTTCATCGTGCGGATCGAGGCCGGGGAGCCGGTCGTCGCGACACTCCTCGACTTCCTGCGGCACGAGGAGGTTGGCTTCGCAAACCTCTCGGCGGCCGGTGCGCTGAGCTCGGCTCGGATCGGCTTCTGGGAGCCCGATCGGCAAGCGTACGCATATCGCGAGTTTGACGAGCAGCTGGAGGTCGTCAGTTTCGTCGGGAACGCCTCACTGCGGGAGGGCGAGCCGTTCCTGCATGTGCACGTGGGTCTGGGCCGCGCCGACCTCACGGTCGTGGGCGGGCACCTCCAGGAGGCGATCGTCAACCCGACGATCGAGGTCTGGCTGCGGACCGAGGACGTGAACGTCCGGCGAAC
>DASTEU010000060.1:0-8068 GCA_035709325.1 Candidatus Limnocylindrales bacterium
CCTCGCCCGCCCGCCGGCTCCGGCCGTGAGCGCCGCATCACCAGCCGCCGCCTCGGCGCAGGCGCCGGCGCCGACCCCCGCGTCCACCCCCCTCGGCATCGTCGCCGCGCCCCCGGCCGCCGCGCCCGCGCCCGCGCCCGCGCCCCTGAGCCTCCAGGCCTCCACCGGGCCCGTCCTCGCCGCGACCGCCACCGCAATCGTCCAGCGGGTCGACGGCGCCGCGCCACCGCCGCCCGCCGAGTCCGAGGGCCACTCCGACCGCGAGCTCGACGAGCTGGCCCGGAAGCTGTTCGGGCGGTTCCAGAACCGACTCCGGGCCGAATACATCTACGAGCGTGAGGCCAAGGGCCTCGCGTTCGACAACTGAGGAGTCCGATGGGCGATCCAGCGCTGAGCATCGTCTACAAGTGCACGATCGACGGGTTCATCCCGCTCGGGATCTGGAACAAGATCGAGGGCCTCGGCTTCGAGTACCAGGTCACCGAGTACCGCGAGGGCGGGATCAACGGCTACACCCACAAGATCCTCGGCCCCGCCAAGTACACGAACCTGCGCCTGGGGCGGCCCGTCGATTCGAACTCGCAGTACCTGTCGATGTGGATCCAGAGCCAGATGATCCAGGTCATCCCCCAGACGATGTCGATCAGCGCCCTCAACGCCGCGGGCGAGGAGATCACGACCTGGAACCTGGCCGGTGTGATCCCGGTGAAGTGGACCGGCCCGACGCTCGACGTCATGGGCAACGCGATCGCGACCGAAACCCTCGAAGTGGCCTACGAGCAGATCATCGGCTTCGGGGCCCTCGGCGGCGCGCTTGCGGGCGCGGTCACCATCTCCGGTTCGGTCGGGTTCTGAGGGCGCCGCCATGGTCATGGAAGCCGTCGGTTCCGCCGCCAGTGCCGTCGGGGAGGCGCTCGGCCTCATCAAGCCCGAGAAGGCGAAGCTCGTCGTCGTCGGCGACAACAAGCCGAAGGGCAAGACCGAGATCGAGTGCATGTTCAACCCGACCGAGTACCGCCTGACGCAGTCGCTCAGCGTGACCCGCAATCGCTCGCCCCAGCGCCCGGCCGGGACGCCGGAGTTCACCGGCACGAACGCGATGACCCTCACGACCCAGCTGTTCTTCGACGACTTCGCGTCCGCCAACGGCGACGTCACCGAGAAGATCTCGATCCTCCTCGGCTGGACGAAGCCGACCGACAGCTCGCGCGAGGCGAAGAAGCCGTGCCCGCCCTACGTCTCGTTCAAGTGGGGCGGCAACAAGCAGCTCGACACGTTCCGCGGCTTCCTCAAGACCGTCCAGGTCAACTACACGATCTTCCGCCGCGACGGCACGCCGGTCCAGGCCAAGGTCGACATCACGATCGAAGGCGAGCAGGAGCCGATCGAGGGCCAGAACCCGACGTCGCACGCGGCGAACGCCCGCAAGACCCACACGGTCCTCGAGGGCGAGACGATCCAGTCGGTCGCCTACAGCGAGCTCGGCCGGCCGACGTACTGGCGGGCGATCGCCGATCTCAACGGGATCGACGATCCGCTCCGGGTCTCGGCCGGGACCGTCCTGCTCATTCCGAGCGTCGCCGACGCCGCGCGGAACGCCTGAGGCCCGACGATGCCGATCGAGATCCCCGAGCTGTCGTCCCAGGCGACGTCGACCCCGGCCAGCCAGCGCGTCATCGAGGTCGAGGGCAGTGCCCTCCGTGACGACGTGGACGCCCAGATCGAGAGCGTGGTCGTCGTCGACCGCCTGGCGATGCCCGACACGTTCTGCGTCATCTTCCGCGACCCGCAGCGCGACATCCTCGAGCGGGCCGGCTGCGAGGTCGGCAAGAAGCTGACGATCTCGACGGCGGCCTCGACCGAGGACGTGCCGCAGCCGCTCATCGAGGGTGAGATCACCTCGATCGAGGCCGACTACGACACGATCGGCTCGCGGGCCGTCGTGCGTGGCTACGACCTCTCGCACCGGCTCAACGCCGGCCGCCGGACCCAGACGTTCCAGAACGTGAAGTACTCCGACATCGCCCGCCAGATCGGAAGCGACGCCGGCCTGAACCCGGAGGTCGACGAGTCCGAGGGCACCCACGAGCACGTCATCCAGGCGAACCAGTCGGACCTCGAGTTCCTCCTCGGGATCGCGAAGCGGATCGGCTTCGACTGCCGCGTCGAGGGCTCGGCGCTCAAGTTCAAGAAGCCGACCGAGTCCTCGACCGGTCCGGGTGAGGGCGACTTCCAGAGCGCCCGCCCCGAGGAGCTCGTCTGGAACGACAACCTGATCGAGTTCCGGGCGCGGATGAGCGCGGTCGGCCAGGTCGCCGACGTCAAGGTCCGGGGCTGGGACGTCGACAAGAAGGAGGCCGTGATCGGCCAGGCCGACGTCAGCGCCACGAACGCCGAGCTCTCGACCGCCGCCGCCGATCTCGCAGACAAGGTCGGCGGCAAGACCCTCGTCGTCGTCGATCGCCCGGTCGGCACCCAGGAGGCGGCCGACGCCCTCGCCGCCGCCCGCGCCGAGCAGGTCGGGAGCGCCGCCTTCGAGGCGACCGCGGTCGCGATCGGCTCGCCCGCGCTCAAGGCCGGCATCGCGGTCAGCGTGACCGGCGTCGACGCCGCCCTCGAGGGCAAGTGGGTCGTCTCGACGAGCCGCCACGAGTTCGGCAACGGCAGCTACACGACCCACCTCGAGTGCACCGGGCGCCAGGACCGCTCGCTCCACGGCCTCGTCAGCAACGGCCTGCCCGGTGGCGGCGGCGCCGACACGGCCCGGATCGCGGGCCTCGTCATCGCGATCGTGACGAACAACGACGACCCCGAGGATCGCGGCCGGGTGAAGCTCAAATATCCCTGGCTCGGCGACGACGTCGAGTCGTTCTGGGCCCGGATCGCGATGCCCGGCGCGGGCCCCGACTACGGCATGGCCTGGGTGCCCCAGGTCGGCGACGAGGTCCTCGTCGGCTTCGAGCACGGCGACATCCGCTTCCCGTATGTCCTTGGCGGGTTGTGGAACGGCAAGGACGCGGCGCCGCTCGGCGACCGGCTGCTCGACGCCGGCAACGTCAAGCGCTCGGGATTCGTCTCGCGCAAGGGCCACATGTTCGTGTTCTTCGACGGCGACGACGAGTCCGGCGTCGCGATCCTGAGCCAGGACGGCAAGTTCAAGGTGTCCCTGAACGAAACGAAGGGCCAGCTCCACATCAAGGCCGACGGCAAGCTCGTGATCGAGGCCCAGTCGCTCGAGATCAAGGTCGACACCGACGCCAAGATCCAGGCGACGGGCGTGAACCTCGAGGCGTCCGGCCAGATGAAGATCAAGGGCGCCACCGTGGCGCTGAACTGAGGGAGCGGAACGATGGCGCAGCCGCTCGTCATGGGCGACAGGATCCAGGGCCAGTGCGCGATCCACCAGGTGCCGAACCCGGCGTCTGGCGCACCGCAGCCGTCGCCTGCGCCGATGCCGTTCTCGGCGCCGCTCCTCATGGGCCTCGAACCGACCGTGACGATCGGCGGCAAGCCGGTCGCGGTCGTCGGCTCGCAGGGCATGAACACGCCGCCGCACGTCGGGCTCCACGTCTCCGACCCGTTCATGGTCCCGACGACCCAGCAGGGCACGGTCATGACCGGCAGCCCGACCGTCATGGCCGGCGGCAAGCCGATCGCGACGACGTCGTCGCAGGTGGCGATGTGCGCCCAGGTTCCCGGCCAGCCGATCTCCAGCGTCGCCGACGTGACCGTCGCATGAGGAGGGCACCGTGAGCGAGGAGTTCATCGGCCGCGGCTGGGCCTTCCCGCTGCGCACGGACGCCACCGGCGGCATCGCCCTCGTCTCCCGCGAGCGCGAGATCGAGGAGGCGATCCGCCTGATCCTCGGCACGATGCCGGGCGAGCGGCCGATGCGGCCCGAGTTCGGCTGCCGGATCCACGACTACGTCTTCGGCACGGCCGACGGGACGACCGCGAACGCGGTCGGCGCGGAGGTCCGCCGGGCGCTGGGGCGGTGGGAGCCGCGGATCGAGGTCGAGGACGTCCTCGTGAGCTTCGACCCGCTCGACCAGACAGTCCTCTACATCGACGTCCGCTACTCGATCCGCCACACGAACGACCGCCGCAACCTCGTCTTCCCGTTCTATGTGATCCCGGGCGAGTGACCCCGTCATGACCGCACCCGCCCTCCCCCCGAAGTCAGCCGGAGCGAACTGAGATGGCCCTCCCGGTCCCCAACCTCGACGACCGCCGCTTCCAGGACCTGGTCGACGACGCGAAGCGTCTCGTCCAGCAGCGCTGCCCCGAGTGGACCGACCACAACGTCTCGGATCCGGGCGTGACCCTCATCGAGCTCTTCGCCTGGATGACCGATCAGCTCGTCTACCGGCTCAACCGCGTCCCAGAGCGGAACTACGTGAAGTTCCTCGAGCTGCTCGGCGTCAGCCTCTTCCCGCCGACCGCCGCCCGAACCGACGTCACCCTCTGGCTGACCGCGCCGCAGCCCGATCTCGTGCGGATCCCGACCGGCACGCAGGTCGCGACGGTCCGGACCGAGACCGACGAGGCGATCGTCTTCGCCACGACCGAGGACCTCCCGATCGTGCCCTCGTCGCTCATAGAGCTCGGGTCGATGATCGACGGCAAGACGTACCGCGACCAGTGGGCCGCGCTCGAGAAGGGCGCCGGGCTGTACTGCTTCCAGGATCATCCGCGGCCGAACGACGCGCTCTACGTCGGGCTCTCCGAGGCCGTCCCCTCGAACGCGGTCCGGCTCCGCTTCCGCTGCCACATCGAGGGCGTCGGCGTCGACCCGACGAACCCGCCGCTCGTCTGGGAGGCGTGGAGCGGCGAGGCCTGGGAGCCGTGCGAGCTCGACTCCGACTCGACCGGCGGCCTGAACCGCGACGGCGACGTCGTCATCCACGTCCCGCGCTCGCACAACGCCTCGCTCATCGCGAAGCGGCGGGCCGGCTGGCTCCGGGCCCGGGTCACCGAGCTCGCCGAGGGCCAGCCCGGCTACAGCGCCTCGCCGAGCATCACCGGCCTGAGCGCGATCACGATCGGCGGCACGGTGCCGGCGGTGAACGCAGAGCTCGTCGTCGAGGAGGAAATCGGCGTATCGGAGGGCGTGCCCGGCCAGCGCTTCTCCGTCCGCCGCCAGCCGATCGTCCCCGGCGACGAGCCGGCGGTCCTCGAGGTCTCCGGCGAGGAGGGCTGGGAGGAGTGGACCGAGGTCTCCGATTTCGCCGGCTCGAGCGAGACCGACCGCCACTTCGTCCTCGACCTCGGCAACGGCGAGGTCCGCCTCGGCCCGGCCGTGCGACAGGAGAACGGCACGCTCCGCCACTTCGGCGCGATCCCCGAGAAGAACGCCCGCCTCCGGCTCCGCTCGTACCGTACCGGCGGCGGCCGGAAGGGCAACGTGTCGGCCCGGGCACTCACCGTCCTCAAGTCGTCGATCCCGTTCGTCGCCCGCGTCGAGAACCGCCGCGCGGCCGCCGGCGGCGTGGACGGCGAGGACATCGACAACGCGAAGGTCCGCGGCCCGATCCTGCTCCGGACGCGCGGCCGGGCGGTCACGACCGAGGACTTCGAGCACATCGCGCGCGAGGCCGCCCCCGAGGTGGCTCGGATCCGGGCGGTGGCGGCCGGCGACGGCGCCGATGCCGGCGCCGTGCGGGTCCTCGTCGTGCCGGCGGCCAGCGGCCAGGACGGCCGGCTCCGGTTCGAGCAGCTCGTCCCGAACGAGGAGACGCTCCAGAAGATCACCGACCGGCTCGAGGAGTCGCGGGTCATCGGGACCCGGGCGATCGTCGAGCCGCCGGTCTATCGCGGCATCACCGTCGTCGCCAAGCTCCGGGCCCGCGCCCGCCAGAACCCGACCCGACTCCAGGAGACCGCGCTCGAGGCGCTCTATCGCTACTTCGACCCGATCGTCGGCGGCCCCGACGGCACCGGCTGGCCGTTCGGTCGCCCGGTCAACGTCGGCGAGGTCTACTCGGTCCTCCAGGGACTGCGCGGCACCGAGATGGTCGAGGACGCCCGCCTCTTCGGTGCGGACCCGGTGACGGGCCAGCGCGGCCAGCAGACGACGCGCCTGGAGGTCGAGCCGCACGCCCTCGTCTTCAGCTACGAGCACCAGGTGCTCGTCGAGGGGGCCTGATCGTGCGCGGCACGATCGGGACGCTCGCCAGCCCGCACCCCCTCGGGGAGGCCCTGCCGGGCCTCTACCTCGAGGACGACTTCGCCCAGTCGCTGACGGCTGCCCTCGACACCGTCCTCGCGCCGGTCATCAGCACGATCGACAACTTCGACGCCTACCTCGACCCGGATCTGACGCCGGAGGACTTCCTGACCTGGCTCGCCGGCTGGGTCGGCCTCGCGATCGACGAGACGTGGACGACCGAGCACCGGCGGGCCGCCGTCGCCCAGGCGGTCGAACTCTACCGGCGCCGGGGAACCGCCCTCGGGCTCGGTCAGCAGATCGAGATCCACACCGGCGGAACCGTCGAGATCACCGAGAACGGCGGCACTGCCTGGTCGATCGACCCGGGCGGCGAACTGCCCGGCAGCCCGAAGCCCCTCGTCGTCGTCCGGGTCCACGTCGACGACCCCAAGTCGATCGACCCGGTCCGGCTCGACGCGCTCGTGGCCGCGGCCAAGCCGGCCCACGTCGAGCACCGGGTCGAGATCGTCCGGGCGGCCAAGGCTCCGCGGGGTTCGGCGGCTGCCGCCGCTTCGGCGGCTGCGGCCACCTCGGCGCCGGAGTCTCCGACCGGCGAGGGCTCGGAGGCGCCGCCCGAATCGGGCGCGTGAGCGCGTCGTGGCCGCATACTGATCCGCAGCGGGGCGAGCCCGATCCGGACGCCGGGTCGGGGCGAACCGGATCGGGACGGGCTCGGGGCACGGGGAGCTGGACATGATCCGCTGCAGGGAGTGCGGCACCCTCAACGACGACAGCGCCGGCTTCTGCGGGGGCTGCGGGCAATTCCTCGAGTGGACCGGCGAGCGCCTCGACGCGGACGGTGCAGTCATGGGGCCGATCGCGGAGGAGCCGGCCGCGCCGTCCACGCCCGAGACGCCGCCGCAGGCTGAGCCGCCCGCGGTCGCTGAGGCGCCAACGGCGTGGCAGCCTGCGCCCGAACCGGTATCCGATCCGAGACCGCCGTCCGCAGCACCGCCCGAACCCGCAGCGGCGTGGGAGCCGCCGACCGCGCCGGCGCCCGAGCCTGAGCCCGAACCAGCGCCCGAACCGGGACCGCCGTCCGATGAGCTTCAAGCGCCGGCCGAGCGCGAGGCCGAACCGGCGCCGTTGTGGGAGCCCGCGAACGCGCAGTTGCCCGAGCCCGAACCTGAACCAACGCCCGAGCCGACGCAGGAGCCGAGCGTCGTGCCGCCGAGCGAGGCGCCACCGGTTTCGGCCCCGCCGGTCGAGGCCGATGTCGAGCTGCCCGAGCCCGGTCGGATCGTCGAGTTCCCGGACACCACGCCGCCGGAGGCACCGTCATCGATCCCATTGCCCCCTCAGGAACCGGAGCCTGAGCCGGAGCCGACTCCTCAGCCGCCGCCGCAGCCGCTGCCGCCGCTCGTCCCCGAACCGGAGCCCGAGGTCGTGCCCCAGCCGGAGCCCGAGCCGGAGGTCGTCCCGGAGCCCGAGGTCGTGCCTGACGTCGACATTCGCACGGAACCCGAGGAGGCGAGGCCACCGCAGCCGCTGGCCGAGCCGGAGATGGCGCCCGGCCCGGAGACCAGCCCGGGCACGACGACACTCGAGACCGAGGCTGCCGCCGAAACGGAAGCCGCCGCTGAACCCGCGACAGGGACGCCGATCCCGGCCGAGGCGGAGCCGGCGCAGGCGATCGGCGTAGTCACCGAACCGAGCACAGACGCCCCCGCCGCCGAAGCCGAGCCGGCAGCCGAAGCCGCCCTTGCTGCCGACTCCGACCTTGCGCCCGCCGCCGAAGCCGAGCCCGCCGCCGACGAGGAACCTCTCGTCGTCGAAGTCCCGGCGTTCGAGGAGCCGCTGCCCGCCGAGCCACCGCCCCCGACCACCCCTCGGGCCCGTCGCGGCGGACCATCCCGCCGA
>DASTEU010000061.1:0-5390 GCA_035709325.1 Candidatus Limnocylindrales bacterium
TCACCCGCCAGCCCTCTGGCTCATGACCCTCGGCGCGCAGATGTTCCCGGATTCGCGCCGGCACATCGGCGGCCGGAGGGGCGAGATGATCGTCGTCGCGGAATTCCAGGACGTTGCGCCGGTTGCGGCTCAGCAGCCGAAGCGAACCCGCCACCGCGTCGAGCTCGTCGAGGTCGAAGGCGACGTAATACACGGCGTGTTCGAGGCCGTAGACGAACGGTCGCGCGCGGCGATGCCGGACCGTGCCCTCGAGCAGGTGCGACCTCATGCGGCACGCTCGGCTTCTTCGACCCCGATGAGGCCCGCGACGTCGAAGCCGGATCGGCAGCCGTCCTCGTGGAAGCCGTAGCCGAGATGCGCCCCGGCGAAGTACGTGCTCCGCCTGCCCTGGATCCCCCGCAGCGCAGCCTGTGCGTCGAGCGTTCGGAACGTGTAGAGCGGATGGCTCATCGGCCGCGCGACGATGACGCGGTCGGGCCGGACGCGCCCGTCCGGGTTGACCGACACCGAGTACTGGATCGGTCCGGGCAGCGACTGCAGGCGGTTCATGTGGTAGGTCATCGTGAGCGCCTCACTCGGCCGACGGCAGTCCGGCTGCTCGACGTTCCACGACGCCCAGGCTGCGGCGCGTCGCGGCAGCACGCGATCATCGGTGTGCAGGACGACCTGGTTCGTCGAGTACTCGAAGGCCCCCAGGATCGACCGCTCGCGAGGATCGGCGTCCCCGAGCAGGCGCAGCGCGTCGTCCGCGTGCGTGGCGATGACAACCGCGTCGAACGTCTCGCTCGAGCCGCTCGACGTCCGGACCGTCACGCCGGCGGAATGGCGGGCGACGTCCACCACCGGGTCGCCGGCACGGACGGAGCCGGCCGGCAGCGCCGCGATGATCCGGTCGACGTAGGCCATCGAGCCGCCGCGGATCGTCCGCCATTGCAGGGCGTTGCCGTAGCCGATGAGGCCGTGGTGGTCGAGAAAGCGAAGCAGGTAGTCGATCGGGAAGTCCAGGATCCGGCCCGGGGCGGTCGACCAGACGGCAGCCGTGATCGCGATGAGGAAGTGGTTGCGGAATCCGTGCCCGAACGGTCGATCGTCGAGATAGTCGCCGAGCGTCTCGCGGCCCGGCTGCCCGAGATCGAGCCGCCGCCGGGCATCCCGGTAGAACCGCAGGATGTCGCCGATCATGCGCCAGTGCCCGGGCCGGCCGACGGCCCCTCGACGCGCGAACCAGCCGCCGACCCCACGGGAGCTGAACTCGGCGCCGCAGGCCCGACACGTCGAGCCCAGCGACATGTCGCTCGGTTGCGTCGCCACACCGAGTTCGGCGAGGAGGCGGACGAAGTTCGGGTAGGTCCGCTCGTTGTAGACGATGAAACCCGTATCGACCGGAAGCGAGCGGCCGTCGGTCGCGACCCGGACGGTCTTCACGTGCCCGCCCACCGCCGGATCGCCCTCGAAGAGCCGGACGTCATGCTCGAGCCGGAGGGCGTAGGCCGCGGTCAGCCCGCTGACGCCCGCGCCGACGACCGCGATCCTCACCGCCGGGCCGTCGGACCGGCCGGGCCGTCCTGCGCTCGCTCGGCCAGCGTCCGGCGCATCCCGTCGGCGGCCTTCCGGGCGACATTCGCAAAGGCGCCACCGAGAAACGGCTGGGCGAAACGGAGCAGTCCACCGAGGCGGATGTCTGCGGTGTAGTCAATCCGGGTCCCACCGCCCGGGGCCGGCGCGAACCGGATGTCGTCGACGGCCGAGACGCCGGAGCCTTCGCCGACGAGGACCACCCGACGAGGCCGTTCGAACTCGGTGATCCGGTATTCCATCGGGGCCACCCGGCCGCCGAGATGGACGCCGAGGCGGTAGCGGGACCCGACCCCGACCGGCCCTTCGTCGAGACGCTCGGCGGTCTCGACGCCCGGATCCCACTCCTCGGAATTGGCGAAGTCGGCGACGTAGTCGAAGGCCGCCTCGGTCGAAAGCGTGGTGTCGATTCGTTCGTTCAGCGTGGTCACGGGTCTCTCCGTTCGTCCTGGTCCATCATTCGTGTGGGAAGCATGGATCGCGGAGGCATTTGAAGCGCCTCGCCATCGAAGCCGGGAGATGCAAGTGGATGCCAAATCGCTCCTCGACGATGCCCTCGAGGTGACGGTCGTCGCGAGCTTCTCCCGGGTCGGGTACGCCGTGCGACGCCGGCTGTTCGACTGGGCCGAGCCGGCATCCGAGGCGCTTGCCGGTCGGACGGTCGCGGTGACCGGCCCCACGTCGGGCCTCGGGCGCACCGCCGCCGAGGAGATCGCGGCGCTCGGGGCCCGGGTCGTGCTGGTGGGTCGGAACGAGGAGCGGCTGGCGGGTGTCCGCGACGCGCTCGCGGCCCGGCACGCCGAGGATCGGTTCCCGATCGTCGTCGCCGACATGGGATCGCTCGGGTCCGTCCGGGCCGCGGCCGAGCGGATCCTCGCCACGGAGTCCCGGCTCGACGTCCTCGTCGACAATGCCGGGGCGATCTTCCCGGAGCGAACCGAGAGCCCTGATGGGATCGAGGCGACGTTCGCCACGCTCGTCGTCGGGCCGTTCGTCCTCGTCTCGGGCCTGCTGCCGCTGCTCCGCCGGACCGATGGCGCCCACGTCATCGCGGTGACCTCGGGCGGGATGTACGCCCAGCCGCTCGACCTCGACGACCTCGAGTCGGCCGGCGGCACGTTCTCCGGCACCCGGGCGTACGCCCGCGCCAAGCGCGCGCAGGTCGCGCTGGTCCGCGAGTGGTCGCGACGGCTGGCACCGGCGGGGGTTCGGTTCAACGCCATGCATCCCGGCTGGGTCGACACGCCCGGTCTCGCGGAAGCGCTGCCGGGGTTCTACGACCTCATGCGGCCGGTGCTGCGCACCCCGGCCGAGGGCATCGACACGCTGGTCTGGCTCGCCGCCTCGGCCGAGGCCGCGCACCGGAGCGGGCTGCTGTTCCTGGACCGCCGGCCGCGACCATTCGATCGGGTTCCGGCCACGAGGCTCTCGCCGACCGATCGGCACCATCTCTGGGACCGCGTCGTCACGCTCAGCGGGGCGGCGGACCCGCTTCCCGATGCCTGAGGCGGGGCGATCGCCCTGCGTGGCTCTCATGCTGACTCCAGGAGACGTGTGCGCGGAAACCCGGCCGCGTTGGCCGGGTTCCCGCGCAAGGGAACGAGGGTGACTCGCAGGTCGCCTAGGCGTTCGGCTCCCGACGTCGCTGCGACGCCATGCCGATCCCCAGGCCCAGGCTCGCCGCACCGGCGACGAGGAGGGCCGCGACGAGGCCGAGACCGTCGGTCGACGAGCCGTTGCCCGGCATGACCGCGTCGGTCGCCGGCGGCGTGGCCGCCGGGCCGGCCGACTCGGACGGAGCCGTCGCTTCGGCCGTGGCATCGACGGCGACGACGACCTGGAGCGCGTTGCCGCCAAGGGGCTCGGCCGCGGCCGAACCGATCGCGAAGACGCTGTACGCGTTGCAGTCCTCGATCGCGACGCCCGGCAGCGCGAGCGCCACGGTCGTGGTGCCGGCGAGCCGGACCTCGAGGTCGTAGGAGCCGCCGGGAAGGGCGAGGTAGTCGGTGGCATTCGGGTAGGCGAGGTTCTTCACGACGGCGTCGGCCGGGGCGGCGCCCGCGGGTGCGACGTCGACCGCCGGGGCATCGGCGCTGAAGTGGATCACCCGGACCTGGGCCGTGTCGCAGCTCGGTGCCGGCGCGTCCTCGAGGACCTGGGCTTCGATGGAGGCGACCGCGCCGGTGGCGGCGATCGTGTACATCCCGCCGGTCGCGACGGTCACGTCCGCGTCGATGACCGGATCGGCCGTCGTGCCGGTCGCGTACACCTTCACGTTATGGTCGCCGGCCGGGACCTCGAGGTAATCCGAGATCGCGCCAAACGGCACGTTCGTGAGGGCGTCGACCTTCGTATCGTCGAGGAAGACGTCGACGGCCGGGGCGTCGGGCGAGGCGTGGAGGACCCTGACCAGCGCGTGGCTGCTGGCGCTGGCCGGTGCGGCGAAGGCGAGCAGCATGGCGCCGGCGACGGCAAGGCGGGCGAGGAGCGCGAGAGAACGGTTCACGATGTCTGACTCCTGTGAGCTTGGCCCGGGACGTTTGCCCGGGGTTTGTTCACCCGTTGGATCGGGGTGCGAGTGGAATCTATGCGTCTGTCTAGTGTTTGTCAAGCTTGAGTTCGGTGCTAGTATCGACGAACCTTAAACAACCGCGCGCAGGAGTCTCGATGTCAGCGATCGCCGCCCCAGTCCGCCCCGCTTCCGCGAGTCCAGGCCGCCGGCCTCTTCCGCTGGAACCTCGGCCTCGCGTTCCTGCACGGGATCCAGTTCGTCGCGATGCTCGTGCTCAGCTTCGCGAAGGACCCGGTCGTCAGCTCGCCGGTCGTGAGCACCTATCTCGAGTTCGAGCCTGCGACGCGGACCCTCGTCGCGGCCCAGCGGCCGCTGTTCGACCTGCCGATCGGGCCCGCCGTCGCGCTCTTCTTCCTCCTCAGCGCGCTCGCCCACTTCGCGGTCGCGGTCCCGTTCAGAGGCTGGTACGAACGCAACCTCGCGCGCGGTCAGAACCCGGCGCGCTGGATCGAATACGCGTTCTCGTCGAGCGTGATGATCGTCGTGATCGCCAGCCTCACCGGGATCCGTGAGGTCGGCACGCTCGTCGCGATCTTCGGGGTGAACGCCGCGATGATCCTCTTCGGCTGGAGCATGGAGATCGCCAACGAGGGCCGCGAGCGGGTCCAGTGGCTCCACTACGTATTCGGCTGCATCGCCGGCGCCGTCCCCTGGATCGTCATCGGGACCGCCCTTCTCACCGGCATCACCGCACCGGGCGCCGCCCCGATCCCGGGCTTCGTGATCGCGATCTACGTCTCGCTGTTCATCGCCTTCAACGTCTTTGCGATCAACATGGTCCTGCAGTACGGCCGGATCGGCCGGTGGCGCGACTACCTCTTCGGCGAGCGGGCCTACATGGTGTTCAGCCTCGTCGCCAAGACGCTTCTCGCCTGGCAGGTGTTCGCGGGGACGCTCCGGCCGTAGGTGCCGGCCGGCGGCGAGCAGCGCCCAGCGTCGGCCGCTGCGACCTCGCCCCGGGCAGGCGTACACTCGGACGGTCGTCGTTTCGCAGGAGGCACACCGTGCCGAAGGATTACGTTCGACTGACCCAGCCGCTCGTCCGGGACGCGAAGGGTGCTCCCCTGCGCCCCGCGAACTGGGACGAGGCGCTGACGAGGGTCGTGGCCGGCTTCGATGCGGCGAAGGCCGCGTACGGACCCACGACGTTCGGAGTCTTCTCGTGCTCGAAGGCGACCAACGAGGTCAACTTCGCGGCGCAGAAGTTCAGCCGGGCCGTGCTGGGCAGCAACAACATCGACAG
>DASTEU010000062.1:0-2687 GCA_035709325.1 Candidatus Limnocylindrales bacterium
CTACCTGGAGACCGTCGATGGCCGACCGGTGTTGCCATCGATCCAGCCGGGCTCGCTGCGCGGACTGTTCCCCGCCAGCGCCCCCGAGGCGCCCGAACCGGTCGGGGCGATTCTCGACGACTACCGCCGCCTCGTCGAGCCGAACGCGACGCACTGGCAACACCCGGGCTTCCTCGCCTACTTCGGCACGACGGCGTCGGGACCGGGCATCGTCGGCGAGATGCTGACGGCGGCCCTCGGCCAGAACGCGATGCTCTGGCGGACGTCGCCGATCGCGACCGAGCTGGAGGGCGTGGTCGTCGGCTGGCTGCGGCGGGCGGTCGGGCTGCCCGACGCGTTCGACGGCCTCATCACCGATACGGCCTCCACGAGTTCCCTCATCGCCCTCGCGGCGGCCCGCGAGGCGGCCGGTGTGCATGCCGCGGGGGAGGGGATCGGCGGCCGGCGGGACGTGCCGCGGATGCGGGTCTACGCCTCGGCCGAGGCCCACTCCTCGATCGAGAAGGCCTGCATGACGCTCGGCCTCGGCCGGGCCGCGGTCGTCAAGATCGCGACGAACGAGCGCTTCGAGATGGTGCCGGCCGAGCTGGACGCGGCGATCACGCGCGACCGCGCGGCGGGCTACCGCCCGATCGCGATCGTCGCGACGCTCGGCACGACTTCTTCGACGTCGGTCGATCCGGTGGCGGCCTGCGCCGACATCGCCGCGCGGGAGGGCCTGTGGCTCCACGTGGATGCGGCGTACGCGGGACCCGTCGCGCTCATCACGGAGTGGCGCGGACTGTTCGCCGGCTGGGAGCGCGCCGACTCGATCGTGATCAACCCCCACAAGTGGCTCTTCGCGCCGCTCGACGCGTCGCTCCTGCTGACCCGCCGCATGGACGAGCTCCGCGCCGCGTTCAGCCTCGTCCCGGAGTACCTCCGGACGATCGACCGGGAGGGAGCGGTCCGGGACTACAACGAGTACACGCCCCAGCTCGGCCGCCGCTTCCGGGCGCTCAAGCTGTGGATCCAGCTGCGCTGGTTCGGCCTCGAGGGCATTCGGCGCCGGCTCCGCCACCACCTCGAGCTCGCCGAGCGGTTCGCCGGCTGGGTCGACGACGATTCCGAATGGGTGCGCCTCGCCCCGGTCCCGTTCTCGACCGTCTGCTTCCGCTGGGCCGACGGCACCGACGATGACAACGCCGCGATCATGGACGCGGTCAACCGCAGCGGCGAGGTCTTCCTGTCGCACACCCGCCTGGACGGCCGGTTCGCGATCCGCCTCGCCGTCGGCAACCTGCGGACCGAGGCGCGCCACGTGGCGCGCGCCTGGGAGCTCCTGCGCGAGGCGGCGGCCGGGATCGCCGCGGAAAGGAACGGACGATGAACGGCCCGGTCGAGATCCTCTACTTCTACCGGACGGCCTGGGGCGCGCACGACGAGTTCGTGGCGCTCTTCCGCAAGAACCACTGGCCGATCCTGCGCGACCAGCTCGAGGCCGGTCGCTTCCTCGACGTCCGGATGGCGACGCCGCGATTCCACGGCGACGGCCGGGCCGACTGGGACGTGTTCGTCTCGATCACGTACCGCGACTGGGCGGCGATCGAGGCCCACAGCGAGGCCGAGGTCGCCCGCCGGCTCTTTCCGGATCAGGAGGCGTTCAAGGCCGAGGAGCAGCGCCGGTTCGCGCTCCTCGAGGCCCATTGGGACGTGGTCCTCGAGCCTCGGCCGCTGGAGTGACGTCGCCCGCTCGAGTGACGCGGCCGCAGGCGGCCTAGAAGGGCTTCGCCACCATCAGGACGACGATGACGAGCACGATCGCCACGGTCAGGATGCCGAGAAGGTTGGTCCGGCGGGCCGCCGCCGCGTACTCCGCCGAGCCCGGGTCGCGCGCCGCCTCGGCCTGCTGCCGGCGGATCGCCGGGGCGAACATCGTGAGGCCGATGACGGCCGTCAACACGTAGAGGCCGATCGCCGCGCTGAGCCAGCCCTCCTCGAACCGGTAGGCGCCGGTCATGACCATGAGCACGCCCGTGATGAGCAGCACGATGTAGGCCGGGTTCGCGACGAGCCGGTCGAGGCGGCGGACGCCTTCGATCGCGAACAGGAGGCGACCCTGGTCGGTGCCTGCCAGGCGAAGCCAGAAGGCGTACGTGACGTTCGCCCCGACCGCTGTGATCGCGGCGAGGACGTGGACGATCTTGAGGGCGAGGAACAAGCTCACGGCGCGACTCCCTGATTGAGATCGACTCATCGTGCCACAGGCGCGCGAGATCCCCAGCAGCGTGGAACGCCAGCGTTCCAGGCGAGGGGACGGGGCGATCTGCGTCCCGCAGGGGCCGGGTAGACTCACGCCCGAAGCGCCACGAGCGAGGAGGTCGACATGGCCGTCGAGGTCGCCACCGATTACCCGATGTTCATCGACGGCGCGGCCGCCCCATCCTCGTCGGGTACCTGGCTGGAAGTCCGCAGCCCCGCCACCCGCGAGATCGTCGGCCGCGTCCCCGCCGGCACCGAAGCCGATGTCGACCGGGCGGTGGCCGCCGCACGAGCCGCGTTCCGCGACGGGCGCTGGCACCGCATGCTCATGGCCGACCGGGTGGCGATCCTCAACCGCCTCGCCGACGTCATCGACGAGCACGCCGACGATCTGGCGCGCCTCGAGGTGCTCCAGACCGGCACCACGTACAAGCTCCGGCGGGACT
>DASTEU010000063.1:0-3155 GCA_035709325.1 Candidatus Limnocylindrales bacterium
CGACACCTCGCCGAAGAAGTCGCCGCGCCCGAGTGTGGCCCGCTGCTGACCGTCGATGATGACGTTCGCGTCTCCCTCGAGGATGACGTGGAACGCGGAGCCCGAGAGGCCCTGGCGGAGGACCCGTTCGCCCTCGGCGTACAGCTGCTCGTCGAACATGTGGGCGACGCGCTGCAGCTGCGGCGTCGTCAGGTCCGCGAACAGGGCGAAACCGGCGATCTCGTCGACGATCTCGTCACGGCTGGCCATCGGGTGTCCCTTATCCTCGGTCGGTCCGAGCATTCTGCCACCGGCGAGGAGCGCCGATCGGTCTCCATCGTCATCGGCGCGTCGCCGAACGCCGCGATCCTGCGGCCGAGGTTGACGTTGGCCCACGCGGGCGGCAGCATCAGGGCATCAGGAGGGACCGCGTGACGCTCACCCAGGACCGCAGAGCAGAGTTGCTCGGCGCCTGCCGACTGTTCGGCGGGGTGGACCCCAAGGACCTGGCGGCCGTCGCGGCTCGGGCCGTCGAGGTCGACTTCCCGGCCGGCCGGGTCATCGCCCGCCAGGGTGAGATCGGGACCGGCTTCTTCCTCGTCGTCGAGGGTTCGGTCCGGGTCGTCCGGGGCGGCGAGGAAGTGGCCGTCCTCGGCCCCGGCGAGTTCTTCGGCGAGCTGTCGGTCCTCGACGGCCTGCCGCGCGTCGCCCAGGTGGCCGCCGTCGAGCCGACGCGCTGCCTAGCCCTGCCGACCTGGGACTTCGAGCAGGTCCTGTTGGAGATCCCGACCCTATCGCTGGCGATCCTGCGCGGGCTGGCGACCCGCCTGCGGTCGGTCACGGAGCAGCAGTATCACTGACACCAAATCGCGACCGATGGTCCGCGCGAAACCGACCGGGACCGTGACGTTCCTGTTCACGGACGTCGAGGGTTCGACGCGCCTCGCCGGTCAGCTCGGCGACGGCTGGCCGGCCGTCCTCGGCCGCCACCGCGAGCTGATCCGGGCGGCAATCGAAGGCGCAGCGGGGCACGAGGAGAAGACCGAAGGCGACGGGTTCCTCGCGATCTTCGGACAGCCGGCGGGCGCCGTTCGGGCCGCGGTCGCCGCCCAGCGCCTGCTCGCCGCCGAGCCGTGGCCCGACGACGCTCCGGTGAGCGTCAGGATGGGCCTCCACACCGGCGAAGGCCGCCTCGACGCCGACGGCGAATACGTCGGTGCCGACGTCCACCGCGCGGCTCGGGTCGGGGCGGCCGGCCACGGCGGGCAGATCCTCATGTCGGAGACGACGTCCGCGCTCGTCGCCGACGACCTGCCCGCCGGCGTGTCGATCCGGAGCCTCGGCCAGCATCGCCTGAAGGACCTCCGGCCGGAGACGATCTGCCAGCTCCTCGTCGAGGGCCTGCGGACCGAGTTCCCACCGATCCGCTCGCTCGACGCACGGCCGAACAACCTTCCGACCCAGCTGACCAGCTTCGTCGGGCGCGAGGCGGAGCTGCGCGAGGCGGCCGGCCTCCTCGAGTCGACCCGGCTCCTGACCTTGACCGGCCCCGGCGGGACGGGCAAGACGCGGCTCTCGCTCCAGCTCGCCGCCGACGTCGCGATTCGGTACCCGGACGGCATCTGGTTCGTCGCCCTCGAGCCCGTCCGCGACCCCGGCCTCGTCGCGTCGCGGATCGCCGACACCGTGGGGCTCGTCGAGGTCGGCGGCCGAAGCGCTCGGGACCTGCTCGTCGAGTGGATCGGGACGCGGCGGATGCTCTTCGTGCTCGACAACTTCGAGCAGGTCATCGACGGCGCGCCGATCGTGGCCGATCTGCTGCGGACCTGCGAACACCTCTCGGTCGTCGTCACGAGCCGGGCGCCGCTGCGCGTCTCGGGCGAGCAGGAGTTCCCGGTGCCGGGCCTGCCGGTCCCCCGCGACATCCTGGCACTCTCCGAGCTCGAGAAGCTCAATCTTCGCCGGGACGACCGCGACGTGGTGGCCGACGAGATCTCCCAGTACGAGGCGGTCCGCCTCTTCATCGCCCGGGCGTTGGCCGTCCGGCCGGACTTCACGGTCACCAACGAGAACGCCCCGGCCGTCGCCGGCATCTGCGCCCGCCTTCACGGGATGCCGCTGGCAATCGAGCTGGCAGCGGCCCGGATCAAGCTGCTGAGCCCGGACGCGATCCTCGCCCGGCTCGAACACCAGCTGAGCGTCCTTGCCGCGGGTTCGCGCGATGTGCCCGAGCGCCAGCAGACCCTCCGCGGAGCGATCGCCTGGAGCTACGACCTGCTCGACGCCGACGCGCGGCGGTTGTTCTGGCGCCTCAGTGTCTTCGTCGGCGGCTGGGACCTCGACTCGGCCGAGGAGGTCTGCGGTCCGTCGTCGGAGGTCGGCGGCGACCTGCTCGACGGCCTCATGACGCTCGTCGACCAGAGCCTCGTGAAGGTCGAGGAGGCGGAAGGCGAGACGCGGTTCCGGATGCTCGACACGATCCGCGAATTTGCCGCCGAGCGGCTGGCCGAGAGCGGCGAGCAGGACGAGATCGAGCGCCGCCACACCGAACGGTTCCAGGCCCTCGTCGAGGCCGAGGCGCCTCGGCTCTCGGGCAGCGAGCAGCGCGGCGCCCTGGGGCGGATCGAACGAGACCACGACAACATCCGGGCCGTGATCGAACGGGCCACGGCGAACGGACGGCCGGAGGTCGCGATCCCGGTCGCCTTCGCGATGTGGCGCTACTGGCAGAAGCGCGGCCACCTCGCCGAGGCCGGCCGGCGTCTCCAGCGAATCGCCGAGCAGCCCTGGTCGCGCCAAGATCCGCGCCTGCGGGCTCGGCTCATGGAAGCGCTCGGCGGCGTGGGCTGGTGGCAGGCCGATGCCGACCGGATGATCCCGGCCTACGAGGAGGCGCTCGCCCTGTGGCGGTCGATCGGCGACAAGCGTGAGATCGCCAACGCGCTCTACAACCTGTCCTTCGCGTACGCGGTCCGGCCGGACCCGGAGCGGGATCACGAGAGCCTCGAACGGATGAACGAGGCGCTCGCGATCTACCGCGAGATCGGCGACGAACACGGCGAAGGCAACGTCCTGTGGGGGATCGGCAACTACCGCTTCTTCGGCAACAGTGACGACCAGGGCATCGAACACTTCGGCGAGTCGCTCGCGATCTTCGAGCGGCTCGGCGACCGGAC
>DASTEU010000064.1:0-4641 GCA_035709325.1 Candidatus Limnocylindrales bacterium
GGGCCAGCCCGCGCAGCTCCCGCGCCCGGAGGGCGCCCACGCTCAGCCGCCCGCCATCGCCGGCAGCAGCCGCACCTCGTCGCGTTCGCCGACCGGCGTCGCGAGGCCGTCGAGGTAGCGGACGTCCTGGCCGTTGACGTAGACGTTGACGAACCGGTTGAGCTCGCCCGCGTCGGTCAGGAGCTGGCCGCGGAGGCCCGGGAACTGGGCGACGAGCCCGTCGACGACCTCGCCGACCGATGCGCCGCCGAGCTCGAGTTCGCGGTTGCCGCCGACCTGCGGCCGGAGCACGGCCGGGATCTTGACGACGCTCACGCCTGGCCTCCGAGGACGAACGTCCCGCCGTCGGCCGGGCCGCTTGCGGCGGCTGCGAACGAGGGGACCTCGAGCGGTCGACCCTCGGCCCGGGCCGCGACCGCCTCGGTCGAGCAGACCGGGCAGTTCGGGTCGCGCCGAAGCTTGAGCTCGGTGAACTCCGACTCGAGCGC
This sequence comes from Candidatus Limnocylindrales bacterium, assembly GCA_035709325.1. Taxonomy (GTDB): domain Bacteria; phylum Chloroflexota; class Limnocylindria; order Limnocylindrales; family CSP1-4; genus CF-46. The sequence goes on from DASTEU010000064.1 coordinate 489, forward strand.
GTCGAAGAGCAGCAGCCGGCCGGCGAGCGTGTCGCCGATCCCGAGCAGGACCTTGAGCGCCTCGTTCGCCTGGAGCATGCCCATGATCCCGGGGACCACGCCGAGGACGCCCGCGACGGAGCAACCGGGCGCGAGCTCGGGCGGCGGCGGGGTCGGGTAGAGGCAGCGGTAGCACGGTCCCTCGAACGGGACGAACGTCGTCAGCTGGCCTTCGAACCGGAAGACCGACGCGTGGATCACCGGGATGCCCTTCGCGACGGCGGCGTCGTTGAGGAGGTAGCGGGTCTCGAACGTGTCGGTCCCGTCGATGATCACGTCGTAGCCGTGGATGATCCGTTCGACGTTGTCGGCCACGAGCATCTCCTCGTGGAGGACGACGTTCACGTCGGGGTTGAGCGCGGTGATCGACTTTCGGGCCGATTCGGTCTTGCGCTCACCGACCCGTTCGTTCGTGTGGAGGATCTGGCGCTGGAGGTTCGAAAGGTCGACGACGTCGAAGTCGACGATCCCGATCGTGCCGACGCCGGCGGCCGCCAGGTAGAGGGCGGCCGGCGACCCGAGACCGCCGGCGCCGATGAACAGCGCCTTCGACTCGAGCAGCCGGGCCTGCCCGGCCGAGCCGACCTCGGGGATCAGGAGGTGGCGGCTGTAGCGCTGCTTCTGCTCGGCCGACAGGACGACCGGCGCCTCCCACGGCAGCCCGGCCGACTTCCAGGCCTGGAAGCCTCCCGACATCGAGGCGACGTTCGTGTAGCCGAGCTGCTCGAGTGTCTGGGCCGCGAAGAGGGAGCGGATCCCGCCGGCGCAGTAGAGGACGACCGGCGCGTCGCGATCGGGGACGGCGCCTTCGATCTGCTGCTCGACGTAGCTCTTGCTGATGTGGACCGCGTTCGGGAGGTGGCCCTGCTCCCACTCGGAGGCCTCGCGGACGTCGACGATCGTCGTGCCCTCGGGCAGCGCGTCGACCTCCTGCGGGGTCACCTCGCGGATCGTGGCTCGGGCCTCCTTGAGGAGGTCGGCGTAGGTTCGTTGCATTGGCTGGTGCGGCTCCGATGGGACGACGGGCTGCCGGGCTGGCCCGGCAGGGCGGGTGGACGAGGAGTTCGCCGGCTAGGCCGGCCGGCGACACTCGCAGCAGCCCACGCAGACGCGGTTCATACGTTCGACTCCGCCGGGGCGGTTGCCGCCGCATCGGCCGACGGGACGCCGGCCTCGGCCAGCGCCTTCTGGAGCGTGTCGTGACTGAGCATGGCGCACTTCAGGCGGGCCGGGCTGATCTCGATGCCGAGCAGGTCGAGGAGGTCGTCAGCGCGGAAGGCGGCGACGTCGGCGACCGGCTTGCCCTTGATCTCGTCGGTCAAGAGGCTCGCGCTCGCCTGGCTGATCGCGCAGCCGCGGCCGGTGAACCCGACCCGCTCGACGACGCCGTCGCTGATCCCGAGCTGGAGCGTGATCCGGTCGCCGCAGAGCGGGTTGTTGCCCTCGATCGACGCGGTCGGATCCTCGATGACCCCGAAGTTGTGGGGCCGCCGGTAGTGCTCGAGGATGTAGTCGCGGTACAGGTCGTCCATGCGCTCGCCAAGTCTAGCCCGAATCGGCCAATTCCGACTCGTTTCGTCGGGATTGGAATCTACGGCTGCCTCAGGGACGCGTCAAACCCAATCGCTGCTCACCCGCCGTTCCCCAGACTCGCCCGGGGGCCGGTACGCGGCTCAGCGCGCGGGCCATGCCGGCCCCGGGCCCGCGGCGCTCCCCCCGCGCGCCGCGAGCCGCAATGGGTCGACTACATCGAGTTGCCGACGTCCGAGATGATCTCGCTGATCGTGCTGCCCAGGAAGATCAGCGCCACGATCGCGATGATCGCGATGAGGGCGAGGATGAGTGCGTATTCGGCCAGGCCCTGGCCGGATCGATCGTGCCACTCGTCCACGCGATGCAGGACGCTGGCAACGGCGGCGCGAAGCTGGTGCATGGGACCTCCCGACAGCGGTCCGGCTCGAGCCGTCGTCGGCCGATCCACCGGACCATCGCAGCATCGCCGCGACGGGCCGGCCCTGGGAATCGGTGCCTACCCCGAACGGCGGTGCGGTGATTTGCCGAGACGACGATCCGCTGTGTGAGCCGGGAATGAACATCGAGCCATCCGGGGCCGTACGCTCGTGTGTGATCCGGAACGGTCTGCCGCCCCTCCTTGCGCTGCTCCTCGTCGGTGGCTGCGGCGGGCAGGATGCCAGCACGGCGCCGACCGCGCCATCGGCGTCCGCGACATCCGAGCCCTCACCCGCGCCCGAGACGCTGCTCGGGCCGTGGCGGCCCGCGCCGGTAACGGTCGGCGACGACCTCGAAGCCAACGTCCAGGCCGCCTGCGCCGAGCAGGGCTCCGGCCTCGGCATCGCGATCGAGCAGCTCCCGGTCGCACTCGTCGACGCCCGCGGCGACGGCCGCGCCACCGTCGTCCTTGCCGACGAGTTCGTCGCGGTCCTGTGCGAAGCGACGATCGCCGCGGACGGCCTCGGCGTCACGGTCGACCCGCCGCCCGGGCGTCTCGTGGCCGACGCCCTCGATCCCATCGCCGAGGACGCCCTCCGGGTCACGAGCTACGTCGTCGTCGACGAAGAGAGCGCGCCACGGACCCAGATTCTGGGCCGGGTCGGCCGGCAGGCGTTCGAGGTGATCGCCGCGTTCGACAACGAATCGGAGGTGTACGCCGCCAGGTCGAACGGCTGGTTCGCCGCATGGTGGCCCGGCGCGGTCGATGCGGCGACGATCGCCGCCGTCGACCGGCAGAACCTCGTCATCGCGAGCGCCCCGATCCCCGACGGCGACCTCGTCGGCACGGCCAACGTCGCCCGCTGGTGGCTCGATCCCGCCGTGCCTCCGCCGGGCCCGGACGCGACGTCGATCGCGGGCCTCATCCAGGAGCGGGCGTGCGCGAGCGGTCGATCCCCGAAGGGCCGCGTCCTGGAACCGCAGCTCTTCTCATCGAGCGACGCGATCCTCGTCACGGTCTGGGTGCGCGATCAGGTCGGCGGCCAGGATTGCCAGGGAAACCCGACGTTTCCCCTCGAGATCAGCCTGACCGAGCCGCTCGGCGGGCGCCGTCTTCTCGACGGCAGCGAATCGCCGCCCCGCGACGCGACGGTGCCGCCCGAGTGACCGACGTGGCGGATCCGGCCTAGACGAGGAAGACGATCGCCGCCGATGCGGTCACGCCGGCCGCGGCGATGCCGAACAGCAGCTGCAGGCAGCCGCTCGGGTCCATCAGGCGCCGAACAGCTTCTGGACTTCGAGCAGGCCGGCGACGAGCGCGTCGATGTCCTCGCGGGTCGAGTAGACGTTGAAGCTCGCCCGGGCGGTCGCCGGCAGGTCGAGGCGCTCGTGGAGCGGCATCGTGCAGTGGTGGCCGGCCCGGACCGCGATCCCGAACCGATCGAGGACCTGGGCGACGTCGTGGGGATGGATGCCCGGCAGGTTGAACGGCACGACCCCACCCCGCAGGTCGGGATCGAGCGGTCCGTAGAGCTCGATCCCTGGCACGGAGCGCGGCAGCACGTCGAGGGCGTAGGCGACGAGCTCACGTTCGTGGGCCCGGACGTTGTCCATCCCGAGCTCGGCGAGGTAGTCGGCCGCCACGCCGAGCCCGATCGCGTCGCCGACGGCCGGCGTGCCGGCCTCGAACTTCCACGGGATGTCGTTCCAGTCGCTCCGGCGCAGGTGGACCTCGCGGATCATCTCGCCGCCGGCGAGGAACGGCGGCATCGCCTCGAGCAGCTCGCGCCGGGCCCACAGCGCGCCCGAACCCATCGGGGCGAGCATCTTGTGCCCGCTGAACGCGTAGAAGTCGCAGCCGATCGCCTGGACGTCAACCGGCACGTGCGGCACGGCCTGGGCGCCGTCGACGAGGACGATGGCGCCGGCGGCATGGGCCATCTCGGTCATCTCGCGGACCGGATTGATCGTCCCGAGCGTGTTCGACACGTGGGTGAACGCAACGAGCTTCGGCTTGAGCCGAAGCAGGACCTCGAAGACGTCGAGGCGGAGCACGCCGTCGTCGGTGATCGGGATGAACTCGAGGTCGCCGTCGCGCTCCTGGACGAGGAGCTGCCACGGAACGAGGTTCGCGTGGTGCTCCATCTCGGTCAGGATGATCTGG
>DASTEU010000065.1:0-7659 GCA_035709325.1 Candidatus Limnocylindrales bacterium
CCGACCCGTTCAGGGAGGAGTGTGATGGCGCCAGCCGATCGAGCCGATCTCGTTGTCGTCGGCGCCGGGACGATCGGCGGCTGGGCCTCGGTCTTCGCGGCGGGCGACGGCCTCGGGCGGGTCATCGTCCTCGAGGCGGGCCTCGCCGGCCAGGGCGCCAGCTCGCGCGCCGCCGGGATCGTCCGGGCCCAGGGCGGCACGCCGGCGACCGTCGCGCTCGGCCGATGGTCGATCGACTTCTACAACGGCCAGGCGGCCCGCTACGGCACCGACTCGGGTTTTCGCGAGCTCGGCTATCTCATCCTCGCCGTCACCGAGGACGACGAACGGGAGGGCCGGGCCCGGATCGAGATGCAGCGCGCGGCAGGCCTCGACGTCGAGTGGCTGACCGCGGCCGAGGCAGCCGACCGCATCCCGACCCTCGCCCCCGAGGGCCACCGCGGCGGCTCGTTCGCCGCGACCGACGGCTGCATCGACCCGCCACGCAACGTGCGGGCCTATTCCCTCGCGATGCAGGCGGCCGGCGTGGAGCTGCGGGAACGGACCGCGTTCGAGGGCCTGGTCCTCGATCGGAACGGTCGTGGTGGCCGCGGCCGCCGGCGCCTCGTCGGCGTCGAGACGAGCCGCGGCCGCATCGCGACGGAGCGGCTGATCCTGACCGGCGGGCCGTCGCTGCAGGCCGTGGGCCGGGCCGCCGGGCTGCGGATCCCGGCCGGCGCGGCGCGCCACACCGTCTGCGTCCTCGAGCCCGCCGAGGCGTTCGACGTGGACCGCCAGGCGATGGTCTTCGACATCGGCGAGGGGCTGTACTGGCGGCTCGAGGAGCGTGGGCTGCTCTTCGGCTGGAGCGACCCGGACGAGGCCCCCGGAGAGGCCCGCTCGATCAACTGGTCGATGTACGAGCGCGTCCGGGAGCGGCTGGAACTGTTCGTCCCGGCCACCCGCGGCCTCGGCATCCGCCGGATCTGGGCGGCGACGATCGACTTCACGCCCGATCATCTGCCGATCCTCGGTCCGGGCCTCGCCCCCGACCGCGAACCGATCGACGGCCTCGTCGTCGCCTCGGCCGGCGGTCACGGGATGATGTGGGGCCCGGGTGTGGCCCGGGCGGCGGTCGACCTCGCCGTGCATGGTTCGACGGGTCTCGTCGACGCCGCGGATCTCGGCCTCGACCGGTTCGACGCCGAGGGTCGCAGCCGGCTCGCGACCGACCCGATCGCGCTGCCGTTCCCGACCGCCGCGGGCGAGGTCGGGACCGCCGGTCGATGGACGATGCGGACGTGACGGCAAGGGCCGCTCCGTGACCGACGTGGCCGGTCGGCTCGGCCTCGCGGCGGGCGACGCCGAGCTCCAGATCGACGCAGCCGCCGGCGGTCGGATCGCCTCGTTCCGTGTCGAGGGCCGGGAGCTGCTCGTGACCGAGGGCATGGGCCCGATCGCCTGGGGCTCGTTCCCGATGGTTCCGTTCGCCGGGCGGATCCGCCGCGGGACGTTTCGGTTCGACGGGCGGTCGTGGACGCTCCCGATCAACTGGCCGCCGCACGCGATCCACGGGTTCGGCTTCGAGCAGCCCTGGGCAGTGCTCGACGACCGGACGCTGGAGTACCGGATCGCCGATCCGTGGCCGTTCGCGGGCTCGGTCGTCCAGCGGTTCGACCTCTCGACCGAAGCGCTGCTCCTGACGATGGAGCTCGCCGCCGATCAGCCCATGCCGGCCACGATCGGCTGGCACCCCTGGTTCCGGCGCCGTCTCGGGCCCGACGAGCCCGAGGTCGAGCTGCAGTTCGATGCCGAGGCGATGTATCGCCGCGACGACGAGGGCATCCCGACGGGCGAGCTCGTCGCCCCGCCGCCGCGGCCCTGGGACGACTGCTTCACCGGCGTCCGGGCGGATCCGAGCCTGACCTGGCCGGGTGCCCTCACGCTCGAGATCGGGTCGTCCTGCTCGTTCTGGGTCGTCTACGACGAACAACCCCACGCGATCTGCGTCGAACCCCAGAGCGGGCCGCCCGACGCACCGAACCTCGACCCGACGATCATCGAGCCGGGACGGCCGCTCGTCGCGACGATGGAGTGGCGCTGGCGATCGCTCTGATCGTCGCCCGGTTCGCCCTCCCGCCCGATGGCAGAATCAGCGGCGATGGACCGGCGGCCCGGGGCCCTGACGCTGAGCGAGGACGAGCGGCGCGTGCTGGCTTCCTGGGCCGCCGACTGCGCCGAGCGGACCCTGCCCCTCTTCGAGGCTGAGGCTCCCGGCGATCCGCGACCGCGCGAGGCGGTCGACGGCGTCCGTCGGTTCGCCCGTGGCGAGCTGCGGATCGGGCCGGCCCGGGCGCTGGCGGTCGCGGCGCACGCGGCGGCCCGCGAGGTCGGGGATCCGGCCGCGACGGCCGCGGCCCGGGCGGCCGGCCACGCGGCGGCGACCGCGCACATGGCCGCCCACGCCCGAGGCGCGCCGGCGTATGCCGCGATCGCCGTCCGGCTGGCCGCCCCGGACGAGCCGGATCTCGCGGCCGCCGAGACCCGCTGGCAGCTGGGCCGCGCCTCGCCGGCGGTCCGCGCGGTCCTTTGCCGGTTGCCGGTCCCGCGCCGCGGCGGCGGGATGCTCGGGGCGCTGATCGCCGAGCTGCATGCGAACGTCACCCGGATCGATCGATCCGGGTGACGCTGTGACGGAGCGGCGGCCGAACGCGCGCCGCGTCAGGCGGGACGGGCGGCGCGGGGCCTGGTCGCGAGCTGGGCGACGAACGCCCGAAGGCGCTCGACGCGGGAGGGCCGCGGTGCGCGCAGCGCGGCGGCTTCGGCGGCGGCCTTCTCGGCGGCCGTCGAGGCGACGAGGACGTAGTAGGCGGAGATCGACATCATCGTGGGCGGTCCCTGGTGGCAGGCTGAAGTCGGTCGGAAGACGGTTCCAGGACGCTCACGGTACCCGCGGCGCCACGCCCCGACGAGTGACGGTCGTCGCGTCCGGGCGTGACAAATGTCGTGCCGGCGACCGGAACGGCCGCCCGTGGGACTCTCAGCAGCAGCCTCCGCCCCCGCAGCAACCCGCGACCTCGGCCCCGGAACCGGCAAGGGCCAGCGGCCGCGGCAGCTCGGGCATCGTCGGCAGGGCCCCGACAGGCGGCGCGACCGCGGGCTTCGTCGCCCGGACGATCGCCGCGTAGAGGCCGTCGGCGACGGCGTGGGTCGGGACGAGCTCGATGTCGGTCAGGCCCACCGCCGCCAGCCCGAGGCGGTACTCGTCGAACGAGAGCGCCCCCGCGATGCAGCCGGCGAAGCTGCCGCGCTCGGCGCGGTCCTCGACCGAAAGCGAATCGTCGGCGACGATGTCGCTGACCCCGACCCGGCCGCCGGGCTTGAGGACCCGGGCGATCTCGCGGAACACCGCGGCCTTGTCGGCGGCGAGGTTGATGACGCAGTTGCTGATGACGACGTCGATCGTCGCCGAGGGCAGCGGCACCGATTCGATCGTGCCCCGGACGAACTCGACGTTCGTGACGCCGGCCTCGGCCGCGTTGCGGACGGCCAGCTCGAGCATCTCGTCGGTCATGTCGAGCCCGAACGCCCGGCCCGTCGGGCCGACCCGGCGGGCCGAAAGGATCACGTCGATCCCGCCGCCCGAGCCGAGATCGAGGACCCGTTCGCCCTCGCGCAGCTCGGCGACCGCGGTCGGGTTGCCGCAGCCGAGGCTGGCCAGGACCGCGGCGTCGGGCAGCACGGCGCGATCGGCTTCCGCGTAGAGGACCTCACCGAAGGCCGTCGCGCCGTCGGGCCCGCAGCAGGACGCCTGGGCGGCCGAGTCCGATCGGCTGGCGCTCGCGGCGCGGGCGGCCTCCGCGTAGCGGGCGCGGACCTCTTCGTGGATCGCGTTCTCGTCGAGCGTCATCGGTCGTTCTCCGGTCCAGGGGCGTCAGGTCAGGCGAGGCAGCAGACGGTGTCGAGCGAAAGGCCCGGCGACGACGCCGCGGCCGGCGCCCGTCGGCCGAGCAGGCCGCCAAGGGCCGCCTTCGCGGCGGCGAGGCGGCCGGCGGAGCGGGGCTCCTGCGCGACGGCCTCGCGCAGGGCGCGGATGTGGGCGAGCCTGCGCTCGTCGGCGGCGCCGGCGGGGGCGGCGCCCGCGGCCCCGAAGCCGCCGGTCGTCCAGGAGATCGTGGTGTCCACGTCTTGAGTCCTCCTCGGGTTCATGTGACGGGCGGATCGTAGGGCACACATCGATTCTTGTCAATATCGATGGTTCACGATATAGTCCGCGCATGGCCCGAACGAAGAAGTCGCCTCTCGTCGATCCCGACGTGCGCCTGTTCCATGCGCTCGCCGATCCGACGCGCCTCGCGATCGTTCGCGAGCTCACCGGCGCGCCCGAGGTGTGCGCCTGCGACTTCACGAGCTGCTGCGACGTCCGCCAGCCGACCGTCTCGCACCACCTCAAGGTGCTGCGCGAGGCCGGCGTCATCGAGGGCGAGCGGCGCGGCTCGTGGATCTTCTACCGCCTGGCGCCGGGAATCGCCGAACGGCTGCGCGCGTTCGCCGCCGAGCTGGAGGGCGGTGGGCGACTCATCCCGGTCGCGTCGCTGGCACGAAGGCCGTCGAAGGCCGCGACGAGCTCGCCGCACGCCTGAGCGCCCCTGTGGTCGTCAGCCCTCGCCGCGGCCCCGCAGCAGGTCCGGTGGCACGAGCCAGCGCAGCGTCCCCGACCCCGGGCTGAGCGGCCGGAGCGTGTCCACCCGGGCCAGGGCGCCCTTGCGCATCGCGAGGTCTCCTGCCCCGCACAACACGCTCACGAGCTCGCTGAAGTCGGGATCGTGGCCTACGAGGATCGGCCGGATCGGCTCGCCCGCGTCGAAGAGGATCGCCTCGATCGCGACGAGGTCGAGCGGCCCGCCGAGGCGCTCGTCCTCGCGGACCTCGATCCCGAGGGTCGTCCCGACGATCTCGGCGGTTCGGGCGGCCCGGACCTTCGGCGAGGTGATCAGGGCATCGGGCCGGAACCCGACCGAGGCGAGGAAACGGCCGAGCCGTTCGGCCTGCCGCTCGCCCTTCGCCGAGAGCGGCCGCCGGGCATCGGGCCCGGACCACGACCCGGGGTTGCCGGCGTGAGCGTGGCGCAGGAAGTGGAGCTCGACCGGCCCCCCGTCGGCGCGGTCAGGCATGGGTGCCCGCCGCCGCCTCGTCGCGCTCGCGTCGGGCGAGTGTGATGAACGCCTGGATCCGGGATGCCATGAGCGTGAGGGTGGTCCGGAACGCGGCGAGCCGTTCGTCCTCGCTGCCCTCGACCGCGGCCGGGTCCTCGTAGCCCCAGTGGAGCCGCCGGTGGACGCCCGGGAAGACCGGGCAGACCTGGCGGGCCTGGTCGCAGACCGTGATGACGTAATCGAAGGCCTGGCCGAGGTACTCCTCGACCGACTTCGAGCGCGCCCAGGAGTGGTCGATCGCGGCCTCGTCGAGGACGCGGGCCGTCAACGGGTTGATGCCCTTCGGCTCGGTGCCGGCGGAGTGGACCTCGAAGTCGTCGCCGCCGTGGGTTCGGAGCAGCGCCTCGGCCAGGATGCTCCGGGCCGAGTTGCCGGTGCAGACGACGAGCACGCGGATCGGCCGGCGGCCGGTGTCGGGCGCACGCGTGGAACGGTCGCTCATGGATTGAGGTCCTCGATCTCGCCCGATGCGAGGAACACGACGTCCTCGGCGATGTTCGTGACCCGGTCGCCGATCCGCTCCGTGTAGTGGGCCGCGAAGAGGATCCGGGTCCCCCGCTCGACGTTGCCCGGATCGGCTCGCATCAGCGCCACCACCTCGTCGAACGTGCGGTGATAGAGCCGATCGACCTCGTCGTCCCGGGCCGCGACCTCACGCGCCCGGACCACGTCGACGTCCACGAGGGCCCGCAGGATGTCGCCGACGAGGGTCGCCGCGAGCTCGCCCATCCGGGGCAGGTCGACGTACTCCTTGAGCGGCGGGTGCGGGGCGAGCTTGCGGACCTGCTTGGCGACCGAGCCGGCGTGATCGCCCATCCGTTCGAGTTCGTACGAGACGTGGTCGAGCGAGAGCAGGAAACGCAGGTCGCGGGCGACCGGCGACTGGGTCGCGATGGCCCGGGTGATCAGCGTCGAGATCTCGCGCTGCATCTCGTTGATCCGGCGATCGTTCACGATCACCGCGGTCGCCGCCTCGGCGTCATGGTCGACGAGCGCCGCGATCGCGGCCCGGAGCGCCTCCTCGACGAGCGAGCCCATCCGCAGGACGTGGTCCTTGATCTCGGCCATGTCGTGATCGAGCTGGGGCCGTGACGGATGAGCCAGGGGATTGGCCGCGATGGCCTCGTCGTGTGTCGTCATCGTCGCCCCCGCTCAGCCGAACCGACCGGACACGTAGTCCTCGGTCATCTGCTCCCTGGGATTGGTGAAGATCTCAATCGTCGCGTCCTGCTCGACCACGTAGCCGGCCCGGTCCTCGTCCATGTTCATGAACACCGTGTAGTCCGACGCACGAGCCGCCTGCTGCATGTTATGCGTCACGATGACGATCGTGTAATTCTGCTTCAGCTCCGCCATCAGGTCCTCGATCTGGAGCGTCGAGCGCGGGTCCAGGGCCGAGCAGGGCTCGTCCATCAGGATGACGTCTGGGCTCGTCGCGATCGCCCGGGCGATGCACAGCCGCTGCTGCTGCCCTCCGGACAGGGCGAGGCCCGACTGCTTGAGCTTGTCCTTGACCTCGTCCCAGATCGCCGCTCGCCGCAGGCTCGACTCGACGAGCTCGTCGAGGTTGCCGTCGTAGCCGTTGACGCGCGGCCCGAACGCGACGTTGTCGTAGATCGACTTGGGGAACGGGTTCGGCTTCTGGAAGACCATCCCGATCCGGCGCCGGACCTCGACCGGATCCACGTCGCGGTCGTAGAGGTTCTCGCCGTGATAGAGCACCGCGCCCTCGGTCCGGATGCCGGGGATGAGATCGTTCATCCGATTGATCGTCCGCAGGAGCGTCGACTTGCCGCAGCCCGAGGGACCGATGAGCGCGGTGATCTTCCGCGGCTCGATCGAGATGTTGATGTCCTTCACGGCGCGGAAGGTGCCGTAGTAGAAGTGCAGGTCGCGGAACTCGATCACCGGCTCCGGCCGGCGTTCGGGCGAGCGACCGGCCGCCTCCGAGGATCGCTCCGAGGCCGGCTCGGGCCGGGACGCGAACGACGCCTCGCGGGCCGGTGCGGCGGCCGGTTCGAGGTCCGGCGGGGTGGCGATCTGACTCATCGGCTCTCTCCCGGGGTCCGGCTCGGTCACCATTTGAGCTCGAACCGGTTGCGAAGGTAGATGGCGATCGTGTTGGCGGCGAGGGTCACCGCGAGGAGCGCGATGATCGTCGCCGCGGTCAGCGCCCGGAAGTCGGTCTCGGGCCGGCTCGACCAGCCGAAGACGATGACCGGCAGCGCGGTGAAGCTGCCGAACAGCTGGCTGATCGCGTCCTGCCGGCCGGTCGAGAAGAACGTGTAGCTCGCGCCGATGACGATGAGCGGCGCCGATTCGCCGAGGGCCCGCGAGATCGACAGGATCGTCCCGGTCAGGATGCCCGGGATGGCCGCCGGCAGGACGAGGCTGCGGGTCACCTGCCAGCGCGAGGCGCCGACGCCGTACCCCGCCTCGCGGAGGGCGCCCGGCACGGCCCGCA
>DASTEU010000066.1:0-3082 GCA_035709325.1 Candidatus Limnocylindrales bacterium
TCGGCCAGGTCGAGGCGATGTTCGAGGAGGCCCGGCGCCGGTTCGGTCCGGGTGGTTTCCCCGTGCCGGTCCTGCTCGGCGTCCTGCCCCTCCAGAGCACCCGCCACGCCGAGTTCCTCCACAACGAGGTACCCGGGATCACGATCCCCGACGACGTCCGGGCGGCGATGGCGGCGGCCGGCGATCGCGGCGCCGAGGTCGGGCTCGAGGGGAGTCTCGCCCTCCTCGAGGCAGTCGGCGATCGCGTGGCCGGGACCTACATCATGCCGAGCTTCGGCCGCTACGAGCAATGCGCCGAGCTGGTCCGGCGGGTCCGCCTGCGCCACCCGATGGCGGCCTGAGCGTGCAGCGGCGAGGGGTTATCCGGGCGGTGCTCGCGGCGGGGCTTGCCCTCGCCGCGCTCGGCGGTGGCGGAACGGCACCGGCGGCCGCCGCCGACGGCGACATCGTCGACGACGCCCGGCTCCTCGGCGAGCCGTATCGCGACGCGATCCAGGCCTCGATCGACGCCTGGCGCGAGCTCCGCGACGGGCGGCTCGTCGTCGTGACCCGATCGGTCGGGGCGCCGGACGAGGCGAGTGCCCGGGCCGAGGCCGAGCGCCGTGTGGCCGAGCTGGGCGGCGATCTCGACCTCGTGCTCGTCGTCGACGTCGCCCCGGGTGGTTGTCCCGGCGCGACCGCGATCGCCACGAACGCGGAGGCCGCGACGCTCGGCGTGACGACCGAGGAGGCCGACTACGCGCTCGAGGAGCTCGACGGTTGGATCGAACGCTGCCAGGCCGACGCCGGCACCGCGATCGCCAGCGCCCAGCTGCTGTCGCTCGCGCTGACCGACGCCCCGCTGCCGAGCGGCGGCCCGTTCGATCCCGGCCCGGCCGCGTCGCCGCTGCCCGGCGCGCCCGGCGCGCCGCCGGCCGGTCCGCCGTTTCCGCCGCCGATCGACGGCCGGGCCGTCTACGACTACGCGGGCGTCTGGCGCCCCGAGACGGTCGCCGAGGCGGAGCGGACGATCGACGACATCGAGGCCCGCGTCGGCGCCGAGGTCGTCGTCTACAGCCAGGTGGCCTGGTACGACATCTCGACCGAGGAGGCGGACGCCCACGCCCAGGCCCTGATGGATCAGTGGGGCGTCGGGAGGAGGGGCATCGACGACGGGCTCGTGATCCTCTTCGACATGGATCCGTCGCTGCTCCACGGCCAGGTCCAGCTCTACGGCGGCCCCGGCTATCGGGCGGCCTACCTCGACAACGGCGAGAAGCAGCGGATCTTCGACGAGGAGATGGTGCCGCTGCTCGAACGCGGCGACCTCGACGGGGCGCTCATCGTGGCGCTCCAACGGGTCGACGAGAACGCCACGCCGGAGCATGCCGCGACGCTGGCCCGGGCCCGCCAGATCGACGCCGCGGTCGGGCTCATCGGGGCGCCGGTCCTCTTCCTCGTCCTGGTCGGCAGCGCGGTCTTCGCCTGGCTCCGCTACGGCCGCGACCCCGTCTACCTCGACGACCCGTCGATCCACATGGCGGGGCCGCCCGAGAGCCTGACGCCGGCCGCCGGCACGTTCGTCCTCAACGGCGGGCCGTCGCGGCGGGCTCTCACCGCGGCGATGCTCGACCTCGCCAGCCGTGGGCTCATCGCGTTTCGCGAGGAGAGCGGCTTCCTCGGCATGAACCGCAAGGTCGGGATCGACCTCGAGCCGTCCGCTGCCGACCCGGTCACGCTCGCCCGCCAGGCGCGCAACGCCGTCCGGCCGCTCGGACCGGCCGAGACCCACGCCTTCCGGTCGCTCCAGACGATCGCCACCGCCGAACCGAACTTCATCGACCCCAAGGAGCTGCTCGCCTTCGGCCAGTCCGTCGAAGGCTTCGACAAGAAGCTCGAGTCGCACACGCTGCGGATGGGCTGGTTCCGGGAGAAGCCGTCGGCGGCGACGAGCCGCTGGACGGTCCGGGCGATCATCGCACTCGTCCTCGGCGGCATCGCGATCGTCGGCGCGATCAACCTGCCGAGCGGCGGCCTCACGTTGATCGGTGGGGCGCTCATCGTCGGCGGCAGCATCGTCCTCGTCCTCGCCCGCTCCATGGTGGCAGTCACGCTGCCCGGGGCGATGGTCCGGGCGATGCTCGCCGCGTACCGGCGGACCCTCGAGAAGACGATGGCCCAGGCCCGATCGATGGACCAGGTCGTCGCCGAGGCCGGGCTGACGTGGCTCGAGACGCCCGACCAGGCGGTCGTCTGGGGCACGGCGCTCGGCCTCGAGAAGGAGGTCGAGGAGGTCCTCGAGCGCTCGATCAGCGACGTCCGGGACGGGCGGGTCGCGGCCGGGTCGACCTACGTCCCGACGTGGTACGGGTCCGGTGGCGGCGGCGCGATCGGCGGCGGGTCCGGGGCGCCGGCGACCGCGGGGCTGTTCTCGGCCTCGGCGGTGCCGAACATCGGCGGGATGATGGCGGCGCTCGGGACGATCGGCAATTCGCCGGGGTCGTCGGGCGGGAGCGGCGGCGGCTTCGGCGGCGGAGGCTCCGGCGGCGGGGGTGGCGGCTCCGGCGGCGGGTTCTGATCCGGTCCCGTGCCGGGCCGTCCGGCCACTCCGAGCGATCCGGCCGCTCCGGGCGGTCCGGCCGCTCCGGGCACGTCCGGTCTCCCTGGCCCGGTCCGGCCACGAATATTCCGTGGATGTTTAGAACCGGCCGGAACGCGACATGGCGGCCGGGTTGGCGCGCCAACCAGTGCCCACACGCATATCCGCCGCGCAGATCGGCGTCGGCCGGGCGATCGTGGGCTTTCCTAAACTCCACGGAATATCGGGCAGGTCCGCCCTGATGGAGGCTCGGGGCGGGGCGCTCCGCCAGACGTTTGGCGGCAGGTCGGCCCGACAGGACGATGTGCCGCGATCGGCAAAGGGGCGGCGGCATCGTCGAATGATGGCGGGTACACTGCCGCCCGTGGGAGCCGTCGACACCATGGACACGTTCTTCGAGCTGCTGAACGCGGGCGACCGCGAGGCGGCCGTCGGGCTCATGGCCGAGAACGCCGAGATGCGGATCCACGCGGGGGACAGCGCCCAGACGCTCCGCGGCATCGA
>DASTEU010000067.1:0-3337 GCA_035709325.1 Candidatus Limnocylindrales bacterium
CGACCGTGGCGGACGGCCCGGCGGAGGATCCGCCGCAGGACGTAGCCGCGGCCCTCGTTCGAGGGCAGGACGCCGTCGGCGATGAGGAACGTGATCGCCCGCGAATGGTCGGCGATGACCTGGTAGCTGAAGCGCTCCGCCTCGAACGCCTCGGGGTCGTGGCCCATGAGGCGGCGGACCGTCTCGTGGATCGGCGTGAAGAGGTCGGTGTCGTAGTTCGTCGGGACCTGCTGGAGGACGCTCGCGAGCCGCTCGAGGCCCATGCCGGTGTCGACGCTCGGGAACGGCAGAGGAACCCGGCCGTCCGGTCGCTGGTCGAACTCCATGAAGACGAGGTTCCAGATCTCCAGCCAGCGCGGACACGTCTCGCTGTGGTCGGGGATGCAGTGGGGCCCCTCCGAGAGGTGGGCGCCCCGATCGAAGTGGATCTCGCTGCACGGGCCGCACGGCCCGGTCTCGGCCATCCGCCAGAAGTTCTTGTCGTCGCCGGCGTCGACGTCGCCCCACTTCGCCATCCGCTCCGCGGGCAGGCCGATCTCGTCGCGCCAGACGTTCCAGGCGACCTCGTCATCGGTGTAGGTCGTCGCCGCGAGCCGCTCCTCGGGGATCCCGAGATCGCGGGTCAGGAAGCCCCACGCCCAGTGGATCGCGTCGCGTTTGAAGTAGTCGCCGAAGCTCCAGTTGCCGAGCATCTCGAAGAAGGTGTGATGCCGCGGCGTGCGACCCACCTCCTCGAAGTCGTTGTGTTTGCCGGCGACGCGCAGGACCCGCTGGTAGTCGACGGCGCGTTTGTAGCTGCGCGTCTCCGCACCGGTGAAGACGTCCTTGAACTGGACCATCCCCGAGTTCGTGAAGAGCAGGGTCTGGTCGCCGGCCGGGACGAGGCTGGCGCTCGGGACGACCGTGTGGCCGCGCTCGGCGAAGTAGTCGAGGAAGCGCTCCCGGATCTCGGCGGCGGAGCGCGCGCGGATCCGCGGGTCGGGCGTGGTGACGGGCGGATTCGGCATCGGCCGCAATGGTACCGAACGGACGATCGAGGGACCCGCCGGGGCACGGGCCGCCCGTCGCCGGCCGCCGGTCGCCGAAACCGCGGCTCCCGATCCGACGTACCGACTGGCGCCGCAACCGCGGGATGGACACGGAGGGCATCCGATGACGGCGACTTCCAGCACGGGTGAGATGGTCGAGGTCGAGGAGCGGAACGGATGGATCGAGCGGGCGACCGCCGGCCTGATCCCCTACGCGCCGACCATCCTGCGGCTCTTCGCGGGGTTCATCTTCCTCCAGTACGGCCTCAGCAAGCTGCCGAGCCCGGACGGCTTCGCCTCGTTCGTGGGGAGCCTGGGCTTCCCCGCCCCGGCGTTCTTCGCGTGGCTGGTCATCGGCCTCGAGACGATCGGCGCCGTGGGCCTGATCGTGGGCCTCCTCGTCCGCCCGATCGCGCTGCTCTTCCTCGTCGAGATGACCGTCACGTCCCTGCTCGTCAAGCTGCCGCGGGGCATCGCCCCGGCCGAAGGTGGTGCGGGGCTCGAGCTGGATCTCCTGCTCTGGGCGATCGCGGCCGCACTCGTCATCGTCGGGGCCGGACGGCTGTCGATCGACCGCGACGTCCTGCGTCGCGACCTCATCTGAGGCGGCCTCCGCCGGCGGCTCAGGCCCGGTCGGGCGACGATCCCGAGCAGTGCCCCGTCTACCAGCCGGGGTGGTGGTACAGCGCGCCCTCGCGGCAATCGTCGGCCTCCTGGGCAGTGATGTTGCCGTGGAGGGGCTGATTGAGGTGGTCGTCCGGTCCGATCGACCTCGCTCCTCGGGCGTATGACCACGCGGGTTGGTGGGTGAGGCAGTCGGCCCGGCCGCCGCCTCAGAGTTCGATCTCGACGACGTTCTGCTCGCGGTCCAGCCTCTCCCGGAAGACGGCCGCCGGGACCAGGAGGCCGCCGCGCCGGTAGGGGTTGGCCGTGCGGCGGTCGGTCGGGAGCGGGCGGCCGTTGACGGCGACGGCGCGCGGCCCGAAGCCCGGTCCGGTGATCCGGAAGTGGTAGCGGATCCGACGGCGGTCGTCGTCGTCGACCTCGAACGTCAGGCCGTCGGCGCGCGCCGGCAGCACGGGATCGATGACGACGTCGTCGAACGAACGGCGAAGGCCCAGCACGTTCGAGACGAGCTGGTTCAGGTAGATCCCGGGACCGCTCGAGTAGACCCGCCAGCCCCCTTTCACGCCGACCCGACCGGTCCGCAGCCGGCCGAACTCGCGGCTCGCCTGGCGGCGGTCCATGAAGGCAGCATCGGAGCTGCTGAAGTACGCGTTGGCCTGTCGCGGGAGCGCCGAAGGTACGTCCAGCTCGAGGCCGATCGGGCAAACGGTGAGCAGCCCCCCGAAGGCCTCGTCGGGCCGGCCGATCCGGGCCATCGCCTCGACGTACCGGATGTGGGCGTGGACGTACTGCAGCCCGACCTCCCGCCCGAAGTTGGCCGCCGACTCGGCCCGGCGGAACCAGCGCATCGTCCCGCCGCGGTACTCCATCGGCCGGTCCATGAGCCGCACGCCGTCGGGGAAGGTCAGATGCCGTTCGATCAGGGCGAGGTGGCGCTCGACCTGCTCGGCCGTGAAGATCCCGCTGATCATGCCGCGCGTCATCGGCAGCAGGCGGTAGGAGACACCCGTCCGGCGATCCCGGGGGTGGAGGAAGTACTCGATGCCGTCGGGCCCGAAGTGGGCCAGGCCGGCCACGACGCCGTCGGGCACGAGGTGCCGGTTGAAGTCAGTGCGGAGGCGCTCGCAGCGGTCCCGAAGGCGGTCGGCCATCGCGGCCCGGCCGGCCCGGTCGCAGACCTCCCGCAGGCGGTCGAGCACCTGCCAGGCGAGCTCGACCGTCCAGCTGCTGACGAGGCGCTGGGCCATCGCGGGGTCGGCCGGCTGGAGCGTGTCCTCCCAGTCGCCGCCCGCGAACATCGGCAGGACCGTGCCTGGGATGCAGTCCTGCTCGATCCGGGCGACCTGGGCCTCGACGTGGGCGAAGATCGTGTCCCGCTCGCGGGTCGCCGCGCCCGTCCGATCGTCCGCCCAGGCGACCGGCTCGTCGAGGATCGCCAGGTCGTTCGAGGCCTCGATGTAGTCGCAGAGGGCCTTGATCGGCCAGTGGATGACGTCGGCGTGGCTGTCGGGAGCCCGGATTCCGCGGTAGCGGTCGAACATGAACCATTGGGGCCAGTCGGCCGATTCGCGCGACTGGTGTTCGTAGACGACCCGCAGCAGGTCCCGCAACGGCCCGAGATTGCCGGTGGCGACGAGCAGCTCGACGGGGCCCTGGCAGACGTCGCGCAGTCCCCATGCGGC
>DASTEU010000068.1:0-4735 GCA_035709325.1 Candidatus Limnocylindrales bacterium
CGGCCCGTCGGCGGGGAGCGGGTCGCCGCGGCGCGTCTCCTCGCGGGCCTGGCGAACGGCCGCGTCACGCGCCAGCTCGAGCGCGAGCAGGGCGGCGATCCGGTCGGCCGCGATCCGCTCGAGCTCGTTCGGCGGCTCGTCACCAAGGAGAACGAGCCGCCCGCCGGAGCCCGGTTCGTCGGCGGGGGCCGGGATCGGGACGCGGAGGGCGGCGGCGCCCGGCCGGGCGAGGTAGCCCGCGACCGCCGATCCGGAGCCCGGCAGCTCGGTCGGGGCATGGCTCGCGAGCGGGTCGCCGCGGCGGCCCTCGTTGACGTCCGCCCGACCGAGGAACGAGCCGATCGCGGCGGCCCGCACGTCGAGCCCCCGCCCGAGAAGCGCGAGCCGGGCCAGCTGGCCCTCCAGGGCGGCTGCCCGGCGGTCGAGCTCGGCGCGGCGGTTCACGAGGAAGCCGATGACGCTCCGCTCGAGCGCGACCGGGTCGGCCCGGCCCGCCCGGAACACGGTGACGCCGGCCCCCGCCGCCGCCTCGCCGAGCGCCGCGAGTGCATCGCCGCCGGAGCCGCCTCCGCCGCCGTCGCTCTCGACGAGGACCGCCGCGGGGATGCGGGCCCGGGCGAGGGCCGCCGCGAGCTCGTCGGTCTGGGGCAGGTTCGGGGCGACGACCGCGAGGGCCGGACCCGGGATGATCGCGAGATCGCCCGCGTCGAGCGCGTCGAACGCGGGCACCCGCGCCTTGAGCACGCGGACCCAGGTCACCTCGCGGTCGAGCCGCTCCTGGTCGAGCGCCGCCGCTCCGACCGGCCGGGCCAGCGGCAGGATCGTCCGGACCAGGTCGCGGAGCTGGGCCATCGGCGCCGGTGCCCGCGCCTGCCTATGCCGCGCCGGGCGCGGGTCGGCGGGCGGCGACGAGGTCGTCGAGCAGCCGTCCGAACTCCCGCTCGACGTCGACGTAGCGGTCCGAGCGGTTGACGATCGCGAGCTCGCCCGACGGCGAGATCCGGGCCCAGATGCGCCGCCGCGGCAGGTAGAACGTGATCGCGAGGCCGGTGATGAGCAGCCCGAAGGCTGTCCAGACGAATCCCTGGCCCGGATCCTTCTTTGCGATGAGCAGGGTGTACTCGCCGAAGCCCTTGACGCCGACGCTGAAGTCGGTCCCCTCGGCCTGTGCGGCCTCGCCCGCGGCGAGCGCGAGCGGAAAGCCGTCCTCGACGATCGGCGTCCCGTCGGGTTCCTCGCCGACGACCCGGTACGGCAGGATCAGGACGACGCCCGTCCCGTCCGTCGCCCGTCGGAGGAGCAGCTGCAGGCCGGTCGCCTCGCGGCCCGGCACCGAGACCGTGCCGAACGGCGACCCCGCCGCCTGGTCGTCGAGCGGCACGGGGCCGTCCCACAGCGGCCGGCCCTCGCGGTCGCTGATCAGCAGGTCGATCGCCGGCCCGAAACCGTTCTGGTGGAACGTATAGCCGCCGGCCGCGAGCGGGTCGTTGACCCGGATGATCTTGCGGGCGATCTCGCGACCGTCCTGGTAGACGGCAAGATCGGTCGTGAAGTCGGTCGCCTGGCCGGTCTCGAAGAACCCCGGCGCCTCGAATCCCAGGTTCTTCACGAGCAGGAGCCCTGGCGTCCCGATCGGCTGGACCGTGAGCGAATCGCCTTCGGTCACGATGAGGCCCTGCTCGTCCCCGAACGCCGACGTCACGACCCCCGCGACGAGGAAGAGGATCAGCCCGAGATGGGTGAGCAGCGTCGCCAGCTTCGTCCAGCGGTTGCGATCGCCGTAGAGGTACGTGACGCCGTCGACCTCCGCCCCGCGGACGCCGAAGCGGTGGCGCCGCAGGGTCATCCGGACCGTCGCCGCGTCGACGCCGCTCATCGCCGCCCGGTCCGGCAGCGTCGGCGTGAAGAACGGGTCGGGCTGGACGACCCGGATCTCCTTCGCCTGGCGCCACAGCCGCGGCGTCCGATCGAGCGTGCAGACGACGATCGAGATGACGAGCACGAGGAGCCCGACCGTGATCCAGGTCGATGTGAAGACCTGGAAGAGCTGGAGCCGCTCCATCGCGTCGACGACCGAACGGCCGAACAGCGGGTCGTACCGGGCATGGATGTCGGCCATCGCGGCCGAATAGTCCGAGGCGGACCGGAAGGCGAAGCCGGGCAGCTGCCGGATCGTCATCCCGACGACCGCAAAGAGCGACAGGATGATGATCTGGACGACCGCGAAGTTGACCGACGTCAGGAGCCGCCACACGACGAAGCCGAGCCGGCTCAGCGGGTCCGGCCGGCCGGCGACCGTGGGGGCCCCGATGGCGGCCGCTCGATTGGCGATCGGAAACGCTCCTAGGCCGGGACGGCCGATGCGGGGCGGGCCGGACCCTCCTCCGCGGAGCCTCCCGCCGCCCGCGCAGCCCCGAGCCCGCGTCCGAAGTCGGCGACGAGGTCGTCGAAGTCCTCGAGCCCGACCGAGCAGCGGAGCAGCCCCGGCGTGATCCCGCTCGCCCGGAGCGCCGCGTCGTCGAGCTGGCGATGGGTCGTCGAGGGCGGGTGGACGACCATCGTGAAGACGCTGCCGAGCGACGCGGTCAACTGGGGGATCGTGAGCGCGTCGATGAAGGCCTCGCCGGCCACCCGGCCGCCGTCGAGCTCGAAGGCGAGCATGCCGCCGCCGGCGGCCAGCTGGCGCGCGGCAAGCGCGTGCTGGGGGTGGCTCGGCAGCGACGGATGGAAGACCCGGGTCACGCCGTCCTGACGCTCGAGCCAGGCCGCGAGTGCCGCGGCCGTCGCCGAGTGCCGCTCCATCCGGAGCGCCAGCGTCGAGATTCCCCGCAGGACGAGATAGGCGGCCTGCGGCGCGAGAGCCGCGCCGGTGTCGACCTCGAAGGCCCGGATGGCGTCGATCAGCTCGCGCCGGCCGCACACCACGCCGGCCAGGGCGTCGCTGTGACCCGACAGGAACTTCGTCGCGGACTCGACGACGAGATCCGCGCCGATCTCGAGCGGGCGGCAGAGGTACGGCGAGGCGAACGTGTTGTCGACGATCAGCAGCGCCCCGTGGCGATGGGCGATCTCGGCGAGCGCCGCGACGTCGGACACGACGATCGTCGGGTTGGCGATCGTCTCGGCGTAGAGGATGCGCGTCGGCACAGCGGCGACCGCCGCCTCGACCGCGGCGAGGTCCGTCATGTCGACGAACTCCACGGCGATCCCGAAGCGGCCCAGGACGCCCGCGAACTGGGCGTGGGTCGTGCCGTACGACGCCTGGGTCGCGACGACCCGATCGCCGGACGAGGCCAGCGAGGCGACCGAGGCGTGGATGGCGGCCATCCCGCTCGAGAAGGCGAAGCCGTCCTCGGCCCCCTCGAGCTCCGCGACGACCGAGGCGAGGGCCGCAACCGTCGGGTTGTCGATTCGGCCGTACGCGTAGCCCGGTCGCAGCCCGGTCAGGACCTCGCCGAGCTCCGCGGCGTCGTCGCTGGCGAACGTCACCGCAGTGTAGATCGGCACCGACGTCGGTCGCTGGTCGACCCGCGGCACGCTGTGGGCGGCCCGGATCGCGCGAGTGGCGAAGCCGCGGGCTGACGAGGCGGCGTCGGGGTCGCGGCGAGGCAATGGCGTGTCGTTTTCCGGCATGGCCGGATGCTACACCGAGTCGTCGCCTCGGCCGCCGACCGCGATCGGGAAACCCATGACCCGGTTCTTGCCGCCCCGCTTGGATGCGTACATCGCCTGGTCGGCGCTGATCATCAGCTCGTCGGCCGTCCGCCCGTCGTCGGGGTAGCTCACGACGCCGACCGAGATCGACGGCTGGATGTCGGCGCCCGGCGTGGCGACCTCGAGCTCGGTGACGCCGATGCGGACCTTCTCGGCAAGCACGTAGGCACCGGTCGGGTCGGTCTCGGGGAGGAGCACGACGAACTCGTCGCCGCCGTAGCGCGCGGCGGTGTCGATCCGCCGGACCCGTGAACGGATCACCTCGCCAACGCCGCGCAGGACCCGGTCGCCGGAGTAGTGGCCGAGCTTGTCGTTGATCATCTTGAGCTCGTCGAGGTCCATCATCAGGAGGCAGAAGCCACGGTTCGAGCGGGCGCTCCGGGCGATCTCCCGGTCGACCGCGGCGAAGAAGAAGGTCCGGTTGAAGAGCCCGGTGAGCGGATCGATCGTCGAGAGGCGGATCGCGGCGTCGCGGGCCCGGCGCTGCTCGCGGGCGATGACCATCGCGACGTAGGCCAGCAGCACGAGCGCGGTCAGGTTGATCCCGACGGTCGCGATCGCGACCGGCGCGATCGGGCCGGGGCCCGGGACGCCGATCGCGAGAATGTAGCCGAGGCTCGCGACTGCGGCCAGGGCGAAGGTGATCCGGGGCGAGACGACGAGCGCGGCGCCGCCGACGATGAGCGGGAACGTGAAGAAGAACGGGCTCTCGTCGGCGCCGGTCAGTAACACGAGCAACGTGGCGAACGTGATCGCCACGCTGCCCTCGACGACGAACTTGGCGCTGCCGAGGGCGCCCGGCGGGAGGAGGTCGTGGACGACGAGGACGAACAGGCCGGCGCTCGCGAGGAGGGCGAAGATCGCCGGCTGCGTCTCGGGCCAGAGACCGGTGACGGCGACGATCGTCGACGTCGCCAGGATGAAGACCCAGCTGACGATCCGCACGACCCGGTCGTAGGCGCCCGGCGGAACGTCGCCGGGTTCGACCGGTGTGGGCGGGTCGCCGACCACAGCCGCGTAT
>DASTEU010000069.1:0-3836 GCA_035709325.1 Candidatus Limnocylindrales bacterium
TTCCTTGCTTTCCGCGCTCCGGGCGTTCTTCGGCATGCCGGCCATCCGGTTGACCTCGTTCAGGGTCGGGATCGTGCCGTTCCAGGCGAGCGACAGGAACTGGCACACGACGTGGGTACAGGCGGTCCTGCCGTCATGGACCTCGTCGTCGTTGGACTGCCCGAACTGCTGCAGTTTGAGGTTGGCCTCGGCCAGCGCACGCAGGCGGTCGAGACGGGGCTTCTCGCTCATCGTCCACCCATCGCGGTCATCGTCCGCCGGTCCCCCGGGCCGAAGCCGCCGGAACGTCCGACGAGTCAATCGGGTCGGCGTCTCCGGGGCGTCTCGACGGACTCAGTTCGCCCGCTCCCCTCCGACGAGGTCGAGGCGGTGGCCGAACCTGTCGATGATCCGGTAGAAGTTGCGTTTGCTGAGCCGGTCGCGCTCGGCGTCGGGAACGCTCGACCAGCCGCGATGCTCGTGGCGCACGGCCGGCAGCTTCACCGCCACGGCCCGCCGCGGTCGGCGGCCCTCACCCTCGTCCCGGAGAACGAGACTCCACCAGATGTCGATGTTGCGATAGAAGCGGAACCGCTCGTCGAGCGGGCCACGGGACGCGGCGTCCTCGCGCCGGAAGGCCATCGCATAACCCTCGATCGCATCCACGTCCCCGGCCGGTGCGTCCCGGAACCGGCGCAGGTCGTCGGACACGATGCCCCAGCCGCCGGCGACCGCAACGGTCGGGTCGTCGAGGGCGCGGACGAGCGGCGTCACGACGTCGCCGGTCGGCTCGACGCTCGTGTCGAGGACGACGACCACCGACCCGGTCGATCGCCGGAGGCCGGCGTTCAGCGCCGCCGCCTGGCCCAGCCGCTGGCTCGTCCAGACGATCTCCGTGCCGTCCGGCTCGCCCGCGTGGAGCGCCACGAGCGCTCTGTCCTGCTCCGGCGAGGGTCCGTCGGCCACGATCACGACAGGGATTCCGGGCGGCCCGTGCCGCGCCAAGCCGGCGAGCGCGCGCTCGAGGTCTGCGGGCCAGTCGGTCGCGACCAGGAGGACCGAGGCCTGGGCCGCCGGCGGTTCGTCGAACCGCGACGGAACGTCGCCGCTGGCACCGTACCGGACGATGCCGCCGGACTCGACGGTCGGTGGGGCGGCCGGCGAGAGGGCGAAGTCGGTGCCGCGGTCGACGATCTTCCAGCCGGCCGCTTCGATCTCGTCGCGGAGGCGGTCGGCCTCGTCCCAGCGGCGCTCGGCGCGGGCGGCGGCCCGGGCGTGCGCGGCCGAGAGGATGACATCGGGGATGTGCGTGCGCGCCACGCCGACGAGCATAACGGGCTGGCGCGGACCGCCTCGATTTGGCAGGATGGATCGACCGTCACGGCTGCAAAACGCGAGGGGACTCCTTGACCGACGACGAGTTCGCTGCCCTGGACGCGACCGAACGCGACTTCGCGATCCGCTGGAGCCGGATGACCGACGACGAGCAGGACTGGTTCCGCGACCAGCTCCTGGTCGCCCTGGCCGTCCTGCGCCGTCTCGGCGCGATCGACCCGAACCGTTTCGACGAGCTCGCCGAGGCCTGATCCGCGTCGGCCGCGGGCGGTCGGGCGGTCGGGCGTTCCGGCGGTCAATCGACCGGGCACGGCGTCGGATCCGGCGTCCGGGTGACCATCGCCCCGGTCTCGATCCGCGTCCCGGTCCAGAAGACCGGCTCGAGGCCGATCAGGCGGCCGCGGTCCTCGAAGACGAGCATCTCCGAGTAGTAGCGCCGGCCGTGGCCGTCGACTCCGCAGAGCTGGAGCAACCGGCCGCCGACGCGCCAGTTCCCGTCCGGCAGCATCGTCGAGGGGACGACCGTGCTGCCGACGACGCGTGGAGCCGTCCGGGGCGCCGCGTCGGCGCCCTCCCGGAGCTGCTTCCGGCACGTCCCGCCGCCGAGGTCGCAGAGCCGGTCGAGGTCGCCGGCGAGCGCGATCTCGACGACCTCGGCCAGGTACGCGGCGGTTTGCGCCTCGCTCGGGGGCGGCGCCGGGGTCGCGGCGCCTGGTAGCGCGCAGGCCGCGACGAGGGCCGCGATCCCGAGGAGGCGCCTCACCTCAACCCGCTCCGGCGAGGGCGGTCAGGCCGGCCGTGAGCGTCCAGACGGGCGTGGCGTTCCGGATCACCTGGACCGCCTGCATGAGGTCGATCTCGCGGACGTTCGGGTAGGGCTGGCCGAAGGGGATGATGCAGCCACAGCCCCATTGCTCCTTCAGGTCGCCACCGGTTGCCGACTTGAAGATGTCCCAGCGTTCGCACATCAGCCCCGAGGCCGAGATCCCGACACCCATCGCCGAAACCGAGATCGGGACCGTCACGCAGCCGCCGGTCAGCGTTCCTCGGGGGCTCCAGTCGACCCAGTACATCTTGGCCGACCCGCCCCGGTAGCCCCGCATCCACCCGTCGTAGATCTTCCCTCCCTGCTTGGCGCCGACGCTGCCGTACTGCTCGAGCTGGAAGTAGTCCCAGTAGTAGTCGGTCTCGCCCGACAGCTTGTGGGTCTTGTAGCAGGCGTCCACGAAGCCCCAGGTGTTGCCGATCCGCGAGAAGCATTTGCCGCCGGTCTGGACCCACCGCGGGGTCGCGGTCGCCGCGGCGATCCGTTCCGTCCGGGACGGCTCGGTGTTGAACCGCATGTCCACCGCGACCTTGCCGTCGGGCAGCCTTCTGGTCGTCGTCGACAGGTTCGCCGGCAACGCGTCGGCGACAACGAACTCGCCCGGGGCGATCTGCCAGGCCCGCAGCCGAGCCTGGCCGCCGAACGCTCCGAGCGCCGCGTGCCGCTCCGCTGCCTCCGAGACGAGCCGCCGTCCCGCGGCGGTGTCCGTGACGTCTCGCGGCGGACCGCCGGGCGCCGCCGCACGGACGACCATCGGCGCGCCGAGCAGCGCCAGGACGGCAGCAAACAGACACCATCGCGAGGTCGTGATCTTCATCTGGGTTTCTCCATCCGGCGGCCAGGGCTCGTGGATGGAGGCTCCGTCCTGCGGCAGGACCGTGACCCGGCAGGTGAGTGATCTGGACGCGCCTCCGCTACCGACTGCGCTCCCGACGGATGGAGCGCATCGCACCGTACTCCGCCCCGCTTAGCTGCGGGTTATCAGGCCGCCCGACGCCGGAGCACGCGCGGCCCGGATTCAATTCGGCGGACGGTTCGGCGGTGGCAGGTCCTCCGGACCGATGAGGTACGTCCCCATGATCACGTCGAAGCAGACGCTTCGGACAATGTCGCCTTCCCGAGCCACGACACGGCCCTCAGCGTCCAGCAGGACCGTCGGCGGCCCGCCGTCGAGTCGCCAGCCGATGTCGCTCCGCGGGCGAAGGACGAAGATCGCCTCGTCATCCAGTCGAGTCGCCCAGATCTGGCGAGGATCCTCGGCATCGAGATGCAGCACCGCCTCGACGGGCCGTCTCCGGCAATCCGAGGTGACCTCGGGCAGGATGACCGAGGAGGCGTCACAGCCGGCCAAAAGCAGGCCCAGGACGAGAAGCCGTCCCGTACGCTTCATCATCGGTGACAGTGTGCGGCACGAGGGAGGCGACGATGCCCGACGACGAGACCCGAGCGAGGGGGGCGAGCATGCTCGAAGGTCGGCGGATCCGCCTCCGACCGGTTCGCGAGGCCGACCTCGACGAGCTCTACGAGGCCCACATCGCGATCGGCACGCGCGGTCCGTACTACCCGCTCGGCGTCCAGTCGGAATCGGCGTTCCGTCGCGAGTTCGCCGACCACGGCTTCTGGCAGAAGACCGAGGGCACGCTGCTCATCGTGACGCCCGACGACGACATCGCCGGGCACATCGAGTTCTTCCGGC
>DASTEU010000070.1:0-9720 GCA_035709325.1 Candidatus Limnocylindrales bacterium
GCAGCGTCGACGGCCATGATGCTGAACTTCGTCGCCGGTCGGGACCTCGGACTCAACCAGCTCGACGTCCTTCGCTACGCCCAGGCGCGGGACGCCCTCAACGACGCGACCCAGCGCGGCTCCGATCCGCTCGGCTGGTCCCGAGCGTTGACCTACTACGCGCCGCGGACCGGCTCCACCTTCACGTACAACTGGGAGGCCTACGCGACCGAGGCGGCGGCCCTCCGGCGGGCGGCCGTGCAGCTGGCCGTCACCGGCCGGCCTGCGGGGATCCTGACGTTGAACGGCCGCCACGCCGTCGTCATTACCGGCTTCGAGGCGGTCGGCGACCCGCGGCTCGGGCCGTTCACGCTCACGTACGTCTGGATCAGCGATCCGATCGCCTCGAAACACACCAGGTACACGGCGGCCGGCAGCCCGCTCGACAAATACCTCGAACTCGATGCGACCGCGACGTACGACAAGCTCTGGTACGGCAAGTACATCGTGATCGTGCCCCAGGGCGGCGCGCCGACGCCGCCGCGCGGCAGCGTCGTGGTGAGCCGATAGCCGGACCCGGGATCCGGACTCGTCCGCTGGCCGCGTCGCCGCGAGGGGCCTGAAGCCGTCGCAGCGTGCCCACCTCGTGCGGCCGCCGCGCGCACTCGCTCAGTGCAGCCGCATCTCGTAGCAGAGGCTGAGCGGATCGTCGGTGTACGGTCCGAAGGGAGGGATCCGCCGGAAGCGGTACCGCTCGTAGAGCGCGATCGCCTCGTGCTGATGGATGCCGGTCTCGAGCCGCAGCAGGCTGATGCCGTTGGATCGGGCATGGTCGGCGAGGCGATCGAGCAGCAGGCGCCCGAAGCCCCGGCCGCGGTAGGCCGGCCGGACCCACATCCGCTTCACCTCGCCGTATTCGCCGTCGACCAGGAGGATTCCGCCGCAGCCGGCCGGCAGGCCGTCGGTGCGGAGGACGAAGAACGCAACGTTCTCGGCCAGGAGCCGCTCGACACTGAAGCCGTGCCGGCTCACGGCAGGGTACCGGGGCTCGAGGTGGGCCTCGAGCTCCAGGATCAGGTTGGCCGCGTCCGGAGCGTCCGGGCGTTCGAGGTCGATGACGATGGACATGCGCGAATTGGCGCTGCGGTCGGCTGATCGAGGGATGGCTGCGGTCACATCCGGGCCGCTCGATGCGCCATGGTAGTGGGCCGCGGCCCTTCCCGGTCGGTCGCTTCGCGGGATGGCGGGTCGGGGTCTCCTCGCCGCTCAGCCGGCCGTGGCGATCCCGAGGGTGAGTCGGATCGAGTCCCATTTGTCGGCCAGATCGACGATCGCCACGACGATCAGCAGCAGCCCCGCGACGATCTCGACCGCGCGGTGATGGGCGACGATCCAGCCGACGATCTCGCGGCTCCGGGTCCCGGCGAGGAGGGACAGGACGACGAGCGGCAGCCCGAAGCCGAGGCCGAACACCAGGAACGTCCCGACCTTCCCGGCAGCGTCGGCGATGCCGATCGAGATGCCCAGGAGGCTGACCAGGAACGGGCCGGCACAGGGCAGGGCGATCGGTCCGAGCATGATCCCGTAAACATATGCCTGGCGGTAGGGGTTGGCGACGACCGGCACCCGCATCCCCGGCAGGCGCTCGAACGGATTGCGCCCCGCGAGCAACAGGACGCCGAGGAGGATCAGCAGGCCGTCCACGACCGGCGTCGCATACGCCAGGAGTCGGCTCGTCGGGACGGCGGCGGACGCCAGCACGACCCCGACGGCCGTCATCGTCGTGAGGACGCCGGCGAGGACGAGCAACCCCAGCAGCCCCGTGGCCCGACGGCCCTCGAGCGCCCGGGCATTCGAGCCGAGGTACGCGATGAACCCGGGATACAGCGGCAGGAGACACGGACTGGCCGCGCTGAGCAGCCTGGCCCCGAACGGGCCCAGGCCGTCGAGGAGCAAGGCGAGGTTCACCGGCTGCGGGCCGTTGCCGGCGGGTCAGGCGCCGTGTTCGGCGGCGAGACGGTGGATCTCCTCGACCGACTTCTGGCCGCGGTGGTGGCTGACCTGGCCGGCGGTGCCGACGACGATGATGTTGACCGACGGTGGGCTCAGCACGACGTCGCCGAAGTCGGCGACGAGGGCTCGGGCATAGTCGGCGTCGGCGATCGCGTACGTGAACGGGAAGCCATGCTGCTCCCGGTACGCCGCGAGCGCTTCGGCCGTCTCGGACGACTCGACGTCGATCGCGACCCAGGCCACGCGCTCCGGATCGAGGCCGTCGAAGGCTGCGGTCGCCGTGACCTGCTGCGTTCGGCAGTTGGAGCACCAGATCGCCATCGTCTCGAGGAAGACGACCTTGCCCGACGCGACAAGGTCGGCGACGCGGAACGGCTGTCCGGTCGTGACGTCGACGAGCGTCGCGGTCGCCCACGCCTGGGCCAGCTCCGGCCTTTGCGCCACCGAGGCCGAGGGGCCCTCGATCGGCGACTCCGACGGAATCGGACTCGTCGCCACCGGCGTGGGCGGCGGCGACGGACGTGCGTCGGGCGTCGAAGCCGCTGGAGACGAGCACGCCGTCACGAGGCAGGCGACCGCGAGGCCGCTGAGGATGCGGCGCCTCGGCTGCGGTCGATGGGTCATGGGCTCCTCGAGGGCGGCGTCCGCCTGGGTCGACTCTGCCGGTTCACTGTGACGCCTTCGTGACGGCGGTGCCGAGCCGGGTCGGCGCCCGGCGACGCTCGGGCACACGGGCTCGTCAATCGAAGGCGAGGAAGGTCGCGAGCGCCAGCAGCAACAGTGCGCCGGCCGTCACCCAGACGCGCCCGAGGGCCGGATGGACGCGCCGACCGCGAAGCACGACGAACCCGGCGGTGACGGCGGCCGCCCCGACCGCCAGGATCCCCAGGTCGAGCGCGATCCATTGGGCGCCCGCCTCGCGCAGGATCGCTGCGCCGACGAGCAGACCCGTGGCGACCGTCCCGAAGAAGACTCCCGAGCCGATCCGGACGAGCGGGGCGACGAGCGCATGTCGTCGTGGATGCGTGGCGAGGAGCGACGCCCCGATCGCGGTACCGAGGATCAGGACGATGACCGCGAGCGACGCGGCGATCGGCACATGGTAGACCGAACCGACCAGGATCTTGACGCCGGCGAACACCAGCAGGGCCGCCAGTCCGATCTTGAGGTAGATGAACCGGTCGAGCAGGTTCGCGAGCAGGAAGTAGAGCGCTCGGAGGCCGAGGATCGCGAACAGGTTCGAGCTGAACACGATGAACGGGTCGGTCGTGACCGCGAAGACAGCCGGGATCGAGTCGAGGGCGAACATGATGTCGGTCGTCTCGATCGCGACGAGGACGGCGAGCAGAGGCGTGGCGATGCGCCGGCCGTTTTCGACGACCAGGAACGCCGGGCCGCGGTACTCGTCGGTCATCGGGATCGCTCGGCGGAAGAGTCGCAGGACAGGATTCCGTTCCGGATCGACCGCATGGCCCTGTGACCGGGCGAGGCGGAAGCCGGTCACGACGAGCAGGATCCCGAGCAGGTAGATGACCCAGTGGGCTGCCGCGAGGATCGCCGTCCCTGCACCGATGAAGAGGGCCCGGAACACGATCGCACCGAGGATCCCCCAGAACAGCAGCCGGTGCTGGTACGCCGCCGGGACGCTGAACGCGGTGAAGATGAGGGCGAAGACGAAGACGTTGTCGACCGAGAGCGACAGCTCGATCAGGTAGCCGGCGAGGTACTCGCCGCCGGCCACCCCGCCTCGCGTCGCGGCGACCCACGCACCGAAACCGAGGGCCAGCGTCACCCAGACCGCGCTCCAGGCCGCCGCCTCCTTGAACGGGATCGGCTTGGCCTCGCGGTTGAGGACGAACAGGTCGATCGCCAGCATCGTCCCGACGATCAACGCCAGCAGGATCCATGGGAACAGGTCGGCAGACACGACGAGACCTCCGGCTTCGTTGCCGAAGGTCTCTCCCGACCGCTCGTATCTCGGTCGGCCGCAGCGAGCCACATGAGGTGGCCGGGATGACGCCGCGGACCGGCTGGGGTACTCCCCTTCGTCCCGAGAGGTTCCCCGATCCGGGTCGGGGCGTCAAGCCTCGGGCGCGAGGTCCTCGTTGCAGGAACGTGCCGGCTCCACCGCGGCGGCCGCCTGCCGGATCTCGCCGACGACGTGGGCGACGTGGGCGCGCAGCGCCGCACGGAGGTCGTCCCATCGTTCCCGTTCCTCGCCGGCGTAGATCGCCCTGGCCCGAGCCAGGACCGGCCGATGGACGGCCGGCAGGCGCGGCATCGCCCAGTCGGCCGCCACGTCCTTGGGGACGAGTTCGCCGGTGACGACCGTGACCCAGACCCGGGCCAGCGTCAACACGACATTGCGCTCGTCCGTATCGGCCTCCGCGACGAGCGCGTCGATCCCCTCGACGACGGCGGCGACGAGGTCGTGGTCCGGGATCGCGTCGACAAGCGCGGTGATCGGCGGCCCGGCCAGGGGCACGGCCGACGACCGGGCCATCGCCAGCAGCGTCGTGAGGTCCGGATTCGGCGAGTGCCACGGCCTCGGGTCGCCGGCGAGGAAGTCCGCCCGCAACCAGTCGCCGTACTGGAAGTCGAGCGGCGGCGGGTGATGCCACGGCTGGATGGCAGATCGGACGACGATCGCGACGTCGAGCGACCGGGCCGCCGGCGAGGGGTGGCGGCGACCGGAGAGGCCGATCAGCCGCTCGGCGAGGATGCGCCGCTCGGCGGCCGTCGTCGGCCGTTTGGTGAGGACGAGGACGTCGAGGTCGCTCGCGGGCCGCAGCCCGCCGCTGACCGCCGAGCCGAACAGGTAAATCCCGAGCGCGTCGTCGGCGAGAATCTCGTCAAGGAGCGCCGCGACGTCCACGAGCTGGGAGCGTGCGACCGCGTCGGTGACCCGTGTCCGCCAGGCCGGCGGATCGGGCGGCGGTGAGCTGCCCAGCCCCGGCCCGGGCCGCCCCGGCATTCAGGCGGCGACCGACTCGGCCCGGCGCAGGTATTCCGCCGTCAGCGAATCGGGGGCGCGAAGGAGGTCCGCGGGGGTCCCGCTGAAGATGAGCCGGCCGCCCTTCGTGCCGCCCTCCGGGCCGAGGTCGATGACCCAGTCCGCGTTGCGGATCACGTCGAGGTTGTGCTCGATGACGACGACCGTGTTGCCGCCGTCGACGAGTCGATCGAGCATCTCGAGCAGATGGCTCGTGTCCGACATGTGGAGCCCGGTCGTCGGCTCGTCGAGGACGTAGACATTGCCCTTCCTGTGGAGCTCGCTGGCAAGCTTGATCCGCTGGCACTCGCCGCCCGAGAGGGTGCTCAGGGGCTGGCCCAGCGTCAGATAGTCGAGGCCGACGTCGCTCATCGACTGGAGCTTGCGGACGATGTCGCGCTGGGTGAACGCCTCGAGTGCCTCGGCCACGGTGAGCGCGAGCACCTCGCTCACATTCCGCCCGTCGAGCGTGTAGGCGAGGACGTCGTCCTTGAACCGGCGGCCCTCGCAGACCTCGCAGGGGGTCTTGACCCCGCCGAGGAACGACAGCTCGGTGTAGATGACGCCGGCTCCGTTGCAGTTCTCGCAGGCGCCCTTCGAGTTGAAGCTGAAGAGGCCCGCGTGGACTTTGTTCGCGCTCGCAAACGCCTTCCGGATGTCGTCCATGACCCCGGTGTAGGTGGCCGGGTTGGAGCGCGTGGAAGTCCCGACCGCCGACTGGTCGATGACGATCGCATCGCGGTGCTCGGGCAGGAAAACGCCCTCGATGAGCGAGCTCTTGCCGGACCCGGCGACACCGCTGATGACCGTGAGCACGCCCGTCGGAATGTCGACGTCGACGCCCTTGAGGTTGTTGACCCGGGCGTTCCGGATCGGCAGCCAGCCGGCCGGGTTTCGAACGTCGGCCTTGAGCGGCAGCGAGCGATCGAGGAAGCGGCCGGTCAGCGTATCGGACGTACGGAGGCCCTCGAACGAGCCCTCGAAGACGATCTCCCCGCCGTGGTTGCCCGCGTATGGACCCATGTCGACGATGTGGTCGGCCACCCGCATGACGTCCGGGTCGTGTTCGACGACGATGACCGTGTTGCCCTTGTCCCGGAGCTTCTGGAGGAGCTCGGTGAGCAGGTGGACGTCGCGGGGATGGAGCCCGATGCTCGGCTCGTCGAGGATGTACATGACGTCGACGAGGCTGCTCGTCAGGTGTTTGACGAGCTTGACCCGCTGCGATTCGCCGCCCGAGAGGGTGTCCGTCTCGCGATCGAGGCTCAGGTAGTCGAGGCCGATCCCGACCATGTGACCGAGCCGGTCGACGAGGCTCGCCACGATCGGCGCCGCGACCGGGTCGTCGACCTGCCGGACGACCTCGACGAGCCGGCCGACCTCCATCGCGGCCATCTCCGCGATCGAGTGGCCGGCTACCCGAGCGCTCAGTGCGGCCTGGCTCAATCGGGCGCCCCCGCACAGCGGGCACGTCTGCATCCGCAGGTACGGCTCGACCTGCTTCTGGGTGCGCTCCGAGAGCGTCTTGAGGTCGCGGCGGACGTAGTACTGCTCGATCTTCTCGACGACGCCGAGGTAGGTCGCGTTCATGGTCTTGTCGCCGATCGCCAGCTTGTATTTGCGGTCCTTGCCGTAGAGGAGGAGATCGAGCTCGTCCTTCGAGTAGTCGCGCAGCTTCCTCTGGTTGTCGAAGAACCCCGACGCGGCGTAGGCGGCGATCTCCCAGCCGGTCCAGAACGGGACCTTGATCGCGCCCTCGTCGAGCGACTTCGACATGTCGACGAGATCGTCGACCGCGATGCCGACCTTCCGGCCGGTGCCGTTGCACTCGGGGCACATGCCCGCCGGATCGTTGAACGAGAACGCGTTGGCGTACCCGACGTGGGGCCGGCCGATCCGTGAGTACAGGAGGCGGAGCGCGGTGTAGATGTCGGTCGTCGTGCCGACGGTCGAGTGGGAGCCGCCGCCCATCCGCTTCTGATCGACGATGACCGCCATGCTCAGGTTCGCGATGGCGTCCGCGTCCGGCTGCGGGTAGCGCGGCAGGAAGCTGCGGATGAAGTAGCTGAAGTTCTCGTAGAGCTGGCGCTGCGCCTCGGTCGCGATCGTGTCGAACACGATCGACGACTTTCCGGAGCCCGAGATGCCGGTGAAGATCGTGATTCGGCGTTTCGGGATGCGGAGGCTGACGTCCTTGAGGTTGTTCTCGCGGGCGCCGTGGATCTCTATGTACTCGGTCATGGAATGTCCCGGATCTGCGGCCGGCCCGGTGGCTGCTTGGGCCGACCTAGACCGACAGGATACTCACCGCCCGGCGAAGCGGTCGGTTGCTTCGAGGAGGCGGCGATCCATCTCGGCATCGCCGGTATGGCCGCCGGGGATGAAGTGAAGCTCGGCGTCGGGCCACGCTCGCGCGAGGCTCCAGGCGACATCAGGTGGCCCCGAGAGATCCAGCCGACCATGGAGCAGCACCCCTGGGATTCCGGCGAGACGCGTCGCGTTCTCAAGCAGCTCGTCCTCATCGAGCCACGCAGCGTGCGAGAAGTAGTGCGTCACGAGTCTCGCGAAGCCCACCATGAACCGCTCGTCGGACCACCGCGGATGAGGCGTGACCCATCCCTCCTCGAGCGAGAGGACCGCATCCTCCCAGGCCACCCAGTTGCGGACCGCCGCCAGACGACGGGCGGGATCGCCGTGTCCGTTGATCAGCCGGTTGTATGCGCCGACGAGGTCGAACCGGTCCGCCTCGGGCACGCCGGATCGGAACCGCTCCCACTCCTCCGGGAAGAACCGGCCCGTCTCGTGGGCAAACCAGCGAACGTCCGCCCGCCGAGTCATGGTGACCGAGAGCAGGATCATCTCGGTCACCCGATGTGGAACTCGTTCGGCATACGTGAGGGCCAGCGTCACGCCCCAGGAAGCCCCCCAGACGAGCCAGCGATCGATCCCGAGGTGCTCGCGGAGGCGCTCGATGTCGGCGATCAGGTGATGGGTCGTGTTGGCCGACAGATCCGTCACGAGGTCGCCGGCGTGCGGCGTGCTTCGCCCGCAGCCACGCTGGTCGAACTGGACGAGCAGGTAGCGGTCCGGGTCGAACCAGCGACGGCGGCCGGGGCTGCTCCCACTGCCGGGTCCCCCGTGGATTGCGACAGCCGGCTTGCCGTCCGGGTTGCCCGACATCTCCCAGTAGATCGACTGGCCGTCACCGACCTCGAGCATCCCGCTCTCCAGCGGCTCGATCGGGGGATACGGGGCGACAAGGCGTTCCGGCGGCCTCACGGGATCACGACCCGATGCCCATGGTGAGGGTCGCACCCCACGTCGTCCCGAGGCACGTCGATTCCGGCGATCCGGGACGGCAACGAGGGCGGTGCCTGCATCGTCGGGCTATGGTATCGGGGCCGACGCTTCGACTGCCTGGAGCCCCGCCATGGTCCCTGCCGTGCCCGCCGACCTCGACCCCGCGCGTCTCGAGCGAGCCTTCCGCCTCGTGGCCGAACAGACCGCGGGAGAGCGGGCCACGTACGCGGCGCTGGCGGTCGCCCGCGCGGATGCTCTCGTCCGCTCGGAATCGTTCCAGGCAGGCAGGAGGCTGGAGGCTCCTCGCCGTTCGGCGATCGCCTCGATCACCAAGCCGATCACCGCGACCGCGGTCCTCCAGCTCGTCGAGGAGGGCAGGCTCGTCCTCAGCGAGCCCGTCGCGACGTACCTCGCCGGGTTCGATCCGGCGCCGCCACCCGGCGCGGACAGACTGATCGAGCCGGTGACTCTGTGGCACGTCGTGACCCACACGGCGGGCCTGGCCGACGCGAACGACGAGTTCTTCCTCACCGGCTCGCCCACGCCGGCCGCGATGGTCGAGCGACTCGGCCGGGACGCGCTCCGATTTCGGCCCGGCACCGCCTACGCCTACTGCTCGGATTCGTACTATCTGCTTTCCGAGATCGTGACCCGCGTCTCCGGTCGCGCCTACCGCGACTTCCTGGAGAGCCGGATCTTCGAGCCGCTCGGCATGACCGCCACGACGTTCGACCCCGCGGACGACGGTCCGTCGGCGCTCCGGCTCGAAGGCAGCGTCGGGCCGCCCGGCCTGCCCTACGACGTGCTCCTGGGCGGCTTCGTCTCCCTGCAGATGCCCGGCGGCGGCCTCTGGTCCACGCCCGACGATATCGCCCGCTTCGGTCGCGCGATGCTGCTGGGCGGCACGGTCGACGGGGCCCGGGTCCTTGGCCGCCCGTTCGTCGACCTCATGACCCGCCACCACACCGAGGGCATCCTCGAGATCGGCACCGGACGGAGGCCGACGTACGCCCTCGGCTGGTCCCGGCCCGGTCTCGGCCGTGGTTCGCCGGCGAGTCCCGCGGCCTTCGGGCACAGCGGCGCGACTGGCAGCATCCTGATCGTCGACCCGTCATGGGACCTCGTCGTCGTCTACCTGCGCAACGAGTGGAGCGCCCCGATGACGACCGCGGAGGAAGCCGTCCAGGCGGTCTACGCGGCCATCGCCTGAGGTCGCCCGGTCGGCGCGGCGGGTCAGCTCCGGTTCGAGCACGGCCCGGCGCGCCGCACCGGCCGGCGATCAGCTCCGCTCGAGGAACCCCTTGAGATCGTCCAGCCACGACCGCCACGCCACTTTCAGCCGTTCGGTCGACGCAGCGTCCGGGAGCTGCTCGTGAGTGACGTTGACCGCGGCCTTCGCGTCGCCCCTGGCGCTGACGAGGACGACGACTCGCGAC
>DASTEU010000071.1:0-2566 GCA_035709325.1 Candidatus Limnocylindrales bacterium
CCGGCGTCACAGGCGACCGGCGAGCGAGCGGTCAGCGGGTCGCTTGGCCCGCGTGGCGGACCAAGACACGCCGGGGGGCCGCTGGGAAAGAATCTCGGGCCGCTCACGACGGGCGCTGTGCCGCGTGGCGGACCAGGCGACCGGCGGGAGGCGTCCAACCAGCCCGAAACAGGCGTTCGGCGGTCGAGTGTGCCGCCCGGCGTCACATGCGACCGGCGAGCGAGCGGTCAGCGGTCGCTTGGTCCGCGTGGCGGTACAAGACACGCCGGGGGCCCTTGGGACAGAGGCTCGGGCCGATCACGACGGGCGCTGTGCCGCGTGGCGGACCAAGCGACCGGCGGGAGGCGTCCAACCAGCCCGAAACAGGCGTTCGGCGGTCGAGTGTGCCGCCGGGCGGCACAAGCGACCGGCGAGGGGGCGACCAGCGGTCGCTTGGCCCGCGTGGCGGTACACGGAACCTCGGAGGGGCGGGGCACCCGCCTCAGCCCGGCCCCGGCTCCTCGTCGCCGTCGTCGGGGTTGACAGGCAGCGTGAACCCGACTTCGGTGCCGCGCTCCGGCCGGGGTTCGACCCAGATCCGGCCGCCCATCGCCTCCACGAGCTGGCGGCAGACGAACAGGCCGATGCCGGCGCCGCTCGCGATCCTGGAGGCAGACGGCGAGCGAAAGAACAGGTCGAACGCCCGGCCGATCTCATCGGCGTCGATGCCGATCCCCTCGTCGAGGACGCGGATGACGATCTCCGTTTCGGCTCGCTCGGCGACGATCCGGATCGGCGCCGGCGATTCGCTGTACTTCGCCGCGTTCGTGACGAGGTTGCGGACGACCTGCTCGACGTACGTCTCCTCCCCGACGGCCAGCGGCAGGTCTTCGGCGACCTCGAGGCGCAGCCGGCGGTTCGCCAGGCGGCTCCGCTCGGCCTCGACCACCCGGCGCAGGATCCGCGGCAGGCCCAGCGGTTCGCCCTCGATCTCGACCGCGCCCCGCTCGGCGCGTGACAGGACGAGCAGGTCCTCGACGAGGCGATGGAGCCGATCGGCTTCGGCCTCGACGTCCTCGATCGCCCTGGTCCGTACCGCCGGGTCGAGCGTCTCGCCGCGTTGGCGGAGCATCTTGGAGAGCCCGTAGATCGTCGTGATCGGGGTCCGCAGCTCGTGGCTGACCACGCCGATGAACGCGTCCCGCAGCTCGTAGGCACGCCGCTCGGCCGCGTAATGGTCGGCAAGCTCGACCGGCCCCGAGAGGATCCGGACGATCGCCTCGAGGATCTCGAGATCGGCCTCGCTGAACGCATGCGGCAGGACCGAATCGATCTCGAGGAGGCCGATCCCCTGGCCGCGGCGGACGATCGGCACGGCGAGCCAGGAGCGGATCGCCTCCTGCGAAGGGGCGCCCTGAACGCGCAGGCCCTCGCGATGCATGTCCGAGATCAGGCGCGGTTCGAGCGTCTCCACGACCGACCAGCTGGCGCTCGGCCCCCGTCGCAGCCGCTGGCCGAGCGCCTCCTCGGCGAACCGGCCGATCGCAGCCCGGACGACGAGGTCGTCGCCTTCGACGAGGGCGATCGAGCCGCCGGTCAGCGGTGCGATCGAACTCAGCCGGTCGAGCGTCTCGTGAAGGATCTGGTCGAGGTCCCGCTCGCCGGCCGCGGCGCTCGCGATGTCGATGATGAGCTGGGAGGCAGCCGAGGATCGACGCGCCATCGAGTCCGACTCCATCGGCGCAGTCGGGTCCGTCACCGGGCGATCCTACAGCGTCGGCGGCGAACCACCGGCGAGGCGAACCCCGGATCGCAGGTCGAGCGCCCGGCCCCAGTGGAGTGCCCGGACGGCGACGAGGACGCCGAACGCGGCCACCACGAGGATCGCCGCGGCCGCGATCGCGGCGTCGAGATCGCCGGCCTGGAACTCGGCGTAGACGGCGAGCGGCAGCGTCTGGGTCAGGCCCTCGAGGTTGCCCGCGAAGAGGATCGTCGCCCCGAACTCGCCGAGCGCCCGGGCCCAGCTCATCACGAGCCCCGCGGCGAGTGCGGAACCGGCCAGCGGGAGCGTGACGTGGCGGGCGACGCCGACGTCGTCGGCGCCGTCGACTCGGGCCGCGTCCTCGAGGTCGGCGTCGACCGCGGCGAACCCCGCCCGGGCCGAGCGGATGAAGAACGGCGCCGCCACGAATGTCTGGGCGAGCACGACGGCGAAGGTCGTGAACGCGACGCCCAGCCCGATGGCATCGAGGGGCTCACCGAGCAGCCCCCGGCGGCCGAAGACGAGCAGCAGGGCGAGGCCGGCGACCGAGGGCGGGAGCACGATCGGCAGGTCCACGATCGTCTCCACGAGTGCCGAGCCCGGGAATCGCCGGCGGGCGAGCAGCCAGGCGAGCGGCGTCCCGAGAACCACGGTCAGGACGAGACTGGCCGACGTCGTCGCGAGGCTCAGGGCGAGGGCGTCGAGGACGGCCGCCGCACCCAGGGCCGCGCCGACGCCGCCGCCGACGAGGGCCCGCCCGACGAGCACGACGACCGGCAGCCCCAGGAAGAGGCCGACGGTGGCCGCGAGCGCCACCGCCGTCGC
>DASTEU010000072.1:0-2666 GCA_035709325.1 Candidatus Limnocylindrales bacterium
GATCGCGCCGACGCCATCCCGCGTCCAGGTCGTCCGCGTCGGTGCGCCCGCGCCCCGGCTCGGCACGCCCGAATCGCGGGCTGTCAAGGGGGGATGGCCTCCTGCAACGAGCGTGGTGAGGTGGATCGCAGCGTAGCACAGGGCGGCGTGCCGGAAGCCGGCGCGGTCGGCCGCGAATCGGCTGACGCCGACCGTCGCGACGGGGCCGCGGCGGGCGTGGCGGTGTCGCTCGCGATCGGCCTGGCGCTCGTCCTCGTCGCGCTCCTCGTCTACACCTGGACGAAGCCGTTCCGGTTCTACGACCACTTCGAGTGGCAGGCGGCGGCGTACCTCGAGGGCGAGGTCGCCATCCGCTTCCCGGTCGAGTCGACCGCCGACTCGCCCGGCAATGCCTTCTTCCAGGACGTCCTGCCGATCGAGACCGACGACGGCGTCCCGAGGGGCCTGATCCCGTTCCCGCCGCTGCCGGCGATCGTCCTCCTCCCGTTCGTCGCGGCCTGGGGCCACGATGCGGACGGTCAGCTCCTCTTCGCGATGCTCGGGGCCCTCGACGTGGCGATCGCCTGGTGGATGCTGGGGCGGCTGCCGATCCGGCGCTGGGTCCGCCTCGCGACGACGATCTTCTTCGCCTTCGGGACGGTCTTCTGGTACGCCGCCCAGATCGGGACGACGTGGTACCAGGCGCACGTCCTCGCGGTCGGCCTGGCGATGCTCGCCGTCGGCATCGCGCTCGGCGGCGACCGCGACGCCGCCGACGACGAGGACGACCTGCCCGATCCGGGCCTCGACGGCGCCGCCTCGGTCGCGGCCCGGGCACGCGGCGTCGCCGGCCGGGTCGCCCGGGTGGCCCGGGCCGGCGTCGACCCGCGCCAGTTCGTCGCCGGCCTCCTGTTCGGCCTCGCATGCACGTCCCGGCTCACGATCGCGTTCGCCGCGCCGTTCTTCCTGCTCCTCGGACCGGGTGGCGGCTGGCTTCGGCGCGGGTTCTCGGCCGGTCTCGGCGCGGCGATCCCGATCGGGGCGCTCGTCGTCTACAACCTCGTGACGACCGGCCACGTCCTGCATCCGGGCTACGACTACCTCTACCGGCTCGAGGCCGCCTTCTACGAGCCGCTCGGCTACAACCTCGATTGGGCGATCGAGGATCCGCGCTACATCCCCCAGAACCTCGGGATCATGTTCCTGAGCGCCCCCGCGATCCTGCCCGACGTCTACCCGGCCGGTCTCGGCGGAGGCGAGGCGCTGTGCACCGATCCGGCGGCGGTCCGGGGCCTGTTCGACGAGGCCTGCCCGATCGCCCTGCCGCGCGACATCGGGATGAGCATCGTCCTCACGAGCCCGGCCTACCTTTTCATCCTGCCGGCGCTCCGCCGCTACGGCCGAAGCCGTCTCGTGACCGGGGCCGCGCTCGCCGTCCTCGCGATCGCCGTCTTCAACCTCATGCACTTCAGCCAGGGCTGGGTCCAGTTCGGGTACCGCTTCAGCAACGACTTCGTGCCCTGGGCGCTGCTGCTCGTCGCGATCGGTGTCGAGCGCGTCCGGTCCGGTGCCGGCATCGCGCTCGCCGTCGCCCTCGTCGGCATCTCGGTCGCGGTCAACTGGTGGGGTGTCGTCTGGGGCAACATCCTCGGGTGGTGACGCTCGCACGCCGGGCCGTGTTCGGGCCCTGGCTCCTGCCCATCCTCGTCGCCCTGGCCGCCGCCGCGTTCGGTGCGTGGCGGCTGATGCCCGGCGTCGGCTACTGGGACACCGCGGAGTTCCAGACGGTGCCGCCGATCCTCGGGACGGCCCACCCGACCGGCTACCCGACCTACGTGATCCTCGGCTGGCTCGGCTCGATCGTCCTCTCCCCGCTCGGCGAGGCCGCCTTCCGGATGAACCTGCTCTCGGCGATCTACATCGGCATCGCGGCCGGCGTCAGCGTGGACCTCGTTCGCCGCCTCGCGGGCTCGGCGCTCCTGGGGGTCGTCGCCGGGCTGGCCCTCGCGCTGACGCCGATCGTCTGGAAGGTCGCGACCCACGCCGACCCGCACGCCCTGCACCTGACGCTCGTCGCGATCCTGCTGTGGCTGCTCGTCCGCTGGGAGGAGTCCCGGCGGACCTCCCAACGGACCGATCGCTGGTTGATCGCGGCAGCCGTCGTGACGGGCCTCTCGATCGGCAACCACTCGCTCACGCTCCTCCTGGGCCTGCCCGTCCTGCTCTACGTCCTCGCGGTCGAGCCGGACATCCTCGGCCGCGGCCGCTTCATGGCGGCTTGCGCCCTCGCGGTCCTCGTTCCGGCCGCCCTCGTCTACCTCGAGTTGCCGCTCCGTGGCGGCGCCGTCCCGTGGCTCGAGGCCGACCTCGTCTACGGCGCGCCGGACACCCTCGAGGGTTTCCTCTACGTCGTGACCGGCGAGCAGTTCCGGGGCGGGATCGTCGACCCGTTCGGCAACCTCCCGGGCAAACTGGTCGACCTCGCCG
Source organism: Candidatus Limnocylindrales bacterium (assembly GCA_035709325.1). Classification (GTDB taxonomy): domain Bacteria; phylum Chloroflexota; class Limnocylindria; order Limnocylindrales; family CSP1-4; genus CF-46. The sequence continues at coordinate 2,467 of DASTEU010000072.1, forward strand.
AGCTGGCCGGACGGGAGCTCGGCCCGCTGGCGATCCTCGTGCCGGTGGGGCTGTTCGTCACCGCGATCCGCTTCCCGTCCTACGCGCTGCTGAGCGGGACGGCCGTCGCGATCACCTGCTTCTTCAACGCCGCCTACGTGAACGCCGACATCGAGCGCTACTACGTCGGCCCGGCGCTCCTCGCCTGGACCTGGCTGGCG
>DASTEU010000073.1:0-15197 GCA_035709325.1 Candidatus Limnocylindrales bacterium
GACAACTTCGAGTGGGCGATGGGCTACGAACCGCGCCTCGGGCTCGTCTACGTCGACTACGCCAGCCAGCGCCGGATCGAGAAGGACAGCTTCGCCTACTACCGCAGCCGGATCGCCCGTGGGGGTTGACACGGAGTCGCACTCGTGTATTCTCCCTCTTGGTTAATTAACCACGAGGCGAAATGCAGACGCAGACGGATTCCCTCAGCACCACCTTCGCGGCCCTCGCGGATCCGACCCGCCGGGCGATCCTCGCGCGGCTGGCGAAGGGGGAGGCGACGGTGACGGAGCTCGCCGACCCGTTCGACCTCAGCCTCCCGGCCATCTCCAAGCACCTCAAGGTCCTCCAGCGCGCGGGCCTCATCGAGCAGGGGCGTCAGGCGCAATGGCGGCCGTGCCGCCTCAAGCCGGAACCCCTTCGCGATGTGGCCGACTGGATCGGCCAGTACCGGCGCCACTGGGAGGCCAGCCTCGAACGGCTCGACGAATACATCCGCGAGCTCCGGGCCTCTGGCGAGGCCGACCGAGGCGAGACCACGTAGAAAGGGCGACGAAAGGACGGAGACAAAGCGATGGCAGTTCAGCAGGAGCTCGGCAACGAGCGAACCAGGGCCTACACGGACGGCCCGGAGCTCGTCATGGAGCGCATCTTCGACGCTCCACGGGAGCTCGTCTGGCGGGTCCTCACCGACCCGGACCGGGTCACCAACTGGTGGGGACCCCGGGGTTACACGACGACCGTCGAGGAGATGGACGTGCGACCGGGCGGCAAGTGGCGCTGGATCAACCACACCACCGGCGGCGAGGACGCCCCGTTCAAGGGCGAATACCTCGAGGTCGTCCCGCCCGAGAAGTACGTCCGAACCGAAATCTTCGACGTGCCCGGCTTCGACGGCGAGGCGGCGATCGAGACTCTCATCCTCGAGGACCTCGGCGGCCGGACACGGCTGATCTCGAGGAGCCGGTTCCCATCGGTGGAGTCGCTCGAGGGCGCACTTGCCACCGGCATGATCGGCGGCGCGCTCCAGACGTACGACCGCCTCGCCGAGGAGATTGCGGCGGAGCTCGCAAACGGCTGAGCGACGGCCTCAGGCCGAACCGGGTCCGCCGGCCGTCCCGGCGGGCCCGATCCCCGTCTCGCCACCTTCGGCCAGGACCGGCGACAGCCCGAAGGCCGAGAAGAGCGCGGCGTCGAACGTCGTGATCTCGGCGACGAGTCCGTCCTCGAAGCGGATGACGTCCAGCTTGAAGGCCCGGAACGGCGAGTCGCCACGGGTCCGCAGGTAGCTCGCCGCGGCGGGCATCCGGTTCGCCCGGGCCGGCACGAGTCGCCACTCGCCGGGGTCCTTGAGACCGGCAACGAGGCTCTCGAGGATCGCCTCGCGACCGTGGAACCAGAACGGATGGGGCGGCATCGCGACACGGGCGTCCTCGCGCAGCATCTCGGCCGCCGCCTCGACGTCGGCACGTTCATGGGCGTCGATGAACCGCCGGACGAGCTCCATCTCCGCGGGCGTGGGAGCCTGCGGCGGAGGTCCCTGCCGGCCGTGGGGCCGATGCGCCCGGAGCGTCGCCCGGGCCCGCTGGAGGGCGCTGTTGACCGCGGCGGACGTCATGTCCAAGTGCGCGGCCGTTTCGCCGGCCGAGAACTCGAGGACGTCGCGCATCAGGAGGACCGCCCGCTGGCGCGGCGGCAGGAGCTGGACCGCGGCGAGGAACGCCAGCTCGATCGTCTCGCGGGCGGCCGCCACGGCGTGCGGGTCCGCTTCGGGTGGTGACAGCTCGTCGAGGAGGCGGTCCGGATACGGCTCGAGCCACGGCACGTCGCCGATCGACTCCAGCGAACGCGACCTCGGGCGCCGGTTGCTGCGCCGGATCGCGTCGAGGCAGACGTTCGTCGCGATCCGGTAGAGCCACGCTCGGAATGCCGAGGACCCGTCGAACGAGGCGCGGCCCTGCCACGCTCGCAGGAACGTCTCCTGGACGGCGTCCTCGGCCTCGGTGAACGATCCGAGCATCCGGTACGAGTGGACGTGGATCTCGCGGCGGTGTCGTTCGACGGCAGCCTCGAAGTCCGCTCCGCTGGTCAGGCTGGTCATGGGTCGATCACGAGTATCGCTCCCCGGCCGAGCCGACCCCTACTCCGCCGCCCGGCCCGAGATGTCATACGGGATGTTGCCGGGTCCCTCCCGCCCGGGGTTCGGGCGCCATCCCCCGGAAAAGCTCGTGCCGTCTGCGCTCCAGCGGCCGCGGAACGTGGCCCCGAGCTCCTCGGTGGTGATCGTCAGCTCGTCGTCGTGAACCTGCCAGCGGTACGCCAGCGGGGTCGGCGCCATGTTGGAGTAGACGGTCGACGGGAACGTATCGGTGGCGGGGTCGTACCCGATCACCTCGAAGCTGCGGATGTCCAGGCCGGCGAAGTCCGCCTCGAAGCGTTGGAGCAGGAAGTGTCCGCCGGGCAGCCACTCGTGGGTGGAGCGGGCGGTGACGTTGTCGGTGGCGGAGTCGAGCGTTCGTCCTGACATCCGCCACGTTCCGACGAACCGGTCGAGCCGGCGGAGGGCCGGATGGGGCCCCGAAGGCTGCGCTGCCGTATCGGGCGTCGCTGCGGCGTCGGGGGCCTGCTGGCTGGCGGGCATGTGTTGCTCCTTTCGGTGGCTTCGCGCTGGCGTCGGTCGACATTCGTGCCGCCCGAGGGCCGACGCGTCGATGCCAGATACAACGTCGGGCGCGACCGGGATTCATCGCTCCCGTTGCACGCGTCACGGGTTCAGGTACGGCCGGAGCCGCGTTACGCGGGCGCCACCCCGCGCCGTCGGAAGCGCCGCACCCGGTGGCGATTCCCGCAGCCAGCGTCGTCGCACCAGCGCCGGGAGCCGTTCCGCGATCCGTCGAGGAAGATCAGCCGGCAGACCGGATTGCCGCAGATCGCGAGCCGGTCGCGGATCGCGACGAGCTCGAGGAGTGGCAGCAGGAGATCGCCGATCAGCGCCGTCCAGCCGTCTCCGTCGGCGGCGAGCCGGCCGGCCTCGTCCAGGCCGTATCGGGTGCGGTCGAGGATCGACCTGGCCTGCGGCGTCCAGCCGGCGGAGGGGTCGAGCAGGCCACGGACCATCTCCCGGATGGAGGCCAGGTCATCGAGGGCAGCCGAGTCCGGGCGACCAGTGGGGAGGGCGACGTCGTGGTCGGTCAGGTACCGGACGGCGTCGCCCGCGTCGCGCAGGTGATCGTGATCGCCATCGTCGCGGGTCACCCTGGCGAACCAGTGCCCGCCCGGCCCGTGCCGGGTGTTGGCGACCCACAACAGGTCCGCGAGGGACCGCCGGCCGACCAGGGACCCGCTTGCCGGGGCCCGCGGTCCGATCCGGCTCACGGGCCCGGCGTCCCCTCCACGGTCCAGACGCGACCGAGGCAGACGTTGTACAGCTCGTCGATTTCCGTGCCGCCCTGCGCCAGCGCGACCAATCGGCCGGTCCGACACAGGCCGTCGCGTCCCTCGAAGAGCCGATCGTCGACGACCCGCTCGCCGGCCGCGAGCTCCGCGATCGGCTCCGTCCTGCCGTCGGGGCTCTCGTACATGATCGTGACCGGCCGGCCGGTGGCGTTCTCGATCGTCACGGCGTCGGCCGGACCCGTCGCGCCGGGCGGCTCGGACGAGGCGCAGGCGATCACGGCCAGGCCTAGCACCAGGCCTGGCGCCAGGCAGAGCACCCTCGGGACGGACGCGGCCGGTCGACGAGTCATCGCGCTACGCTCGGCTCCCTGGTGGTTGTAACGAGTCAATTACAATATTGCCCGTTTCACGGCTCGCGCGTCAACGCAGTGGCTGCAACAGAACGAACCCGGTTTGCAATGCGAACGAATCACCGACCCGCGGGACCGCACCATGGCCGCCTTCCGCCACCGGCCACGATGGCGCTGTCCGGAGGGAACATTGCAGCCGACGCTCATCACCAATCCGGCGGACGACCGCGCCTTTCAGGAGGCGGCGGAAGCAGAGGTCGCCGCCGGCGCCGCCACGGCCGAGGAGTTGCAGGCCCGCCTGCGGGGGCGGTACTCGCGTGCCGTCGTCCACGCCCGCGAGCTCGCCGGCGAGCGCATACTCGTCTGGTACGTCTACCGCGAGGGCCGCTGGATCTCCAGCCATGCGGCGCGAGGCACGAACGACGAGGTGTGACGATGTCCGACGCGCGAGACGACCTGCGCGCGACCTCGGAATCGATCCGCCACGACGCCGAACGACTGGCGGCGCTGGAGGCGGAGAAGAGCGCGATCGACCCCGAGAATCCTCGCGTCCTCGAGCTCTCGCGCGAGATCGAGGAGCTGACGAGGCGGCTCGCCCACGAGGCGACCGCGGAGCGCGAACTGAGCGAGGAGATCCAGGACCAGGCCGACGGCCCTCCTGCCTGATCTGCAACGCCCCGACATGAAGGAGCCGGCGCCCTCGGCGCCGGCTCCTCAGTGTGGCGGTTCCGGGTCAGGCCGCCGTGGCGATCTTGACCGCATAGGAAGCCAGCTCGTCGGCGAGCGACTCCGAGGTCGATTTCTGCGCCTTCTGGAACTCGGTCGCGGCCTTCCGCAAGTCCGCGTCCTTGGTCGCCCGGGCGATCTCGAGCATGCCGCCCGCCGAATCCATCTGCTTGCGCTTGAGGTTCAGCAGGACCGCGTGGGCCTCGTAGAAGTCGCTGTCGGCCCCTTCCTGGTTTGCGCTCGACAGGGTCTCCTCCATGAGCTCCTTGAGCCCGCCGGCCACGTCCTCGACCTGGCCGGTCGCACCGTGCTTGCGGCCCAGCGTGCGGAGCTCGGTCAGGAAGGTTTCGTCCTCCTTCAGCGATGCCTTGAGCGCCTTCTTGGCCGCGGGCACGGGGTGGGCCGTGCTCAGCGACTTCTCGGCCTCGACGATCGACTGCTGGATCGCGATCGCCTCGTCGAACTCGTGCTTGATGAACTCTTCGCCGGTCTTGGCTTCACCCATGTGCGTCCTCCTCGATGTGGAATGCGGGAGCCCATCGTGGGGTCGGCACCCTCGCGGGCCTGAGCGCTCCGGCCGGGCCGACGATTCAATCGCGTGGCGATCGCGCCGGCACGCCGATGACCCGCCGCCGAAACCTCAGCGGTGGGGAGCGCCCTCGGCGTACCCGACCCAGTCGCCGTCCGCGATCCGCTCGCCGAGCTCCCCGGGAGCGCCGCGGTAGAAGTAGACGGCGGCCCGCTCGACCGGACCGTCGGCCACGGCGACGAGCCGTCGGACGTACTGCGAGCCGGCCTCGTCGGCGGGGTCGTATCGCTCGAGCCGGTCGAGCCGTTCGAGCGCTTCCTCGCCCGACAACCGGTAGAGCTCGACGTGCACCGGGCCGGGCGGCTCCTCGACGAGGGCGGGATAGGCATACGAGCGATAGGGCGTGCGGGGGACGTCGTGAAGGGCGCCCCGGATGACGCCGGTCCCGAGGAACACCGCGTCGGCCAGGAGCCGGTGGTTTCGCTGGCCCTTGCGGAGCGTGCCGTAGACCGCGATGACGAGCCGCTCGTCGTCCATCCACGCAGTCTGGCATCCGGAAACCGTGCCTGCGCGGGCAGCCGCCACCGGCCGTCAGCGGGGCGCGAGGGACGCTGCAGCGCCGCGCTCAGCCGCCGGCCGCCTCGACGTAGTGCGGCAGGAGCGTCGCCCAGCCGCCCCGGTTGCGATCCCGCCAGTCCGTTCCGCCCGCACCGAGGCGCTCCCAGCCGCGGTGTTCGATCTCGACACGGGTGGATCCGCCGCCGCGATCGAGGAAGCGGATCTCCACCTCGGTCGCCTCGCTTCGGTCGCGTTTGAGGTGCCACAGGTAGACGAGGCGCCGGGGCGGCTCCCAGACGGTGACCTCGCCCCAGTCGTGTTCGATCCCGTCGGCCGTCCGCTCGAAGATCCGGCCGCCGGGCCGGCCCTCGAGCATGATCGCGAGATCCGGGTCCCCGGTGACGGTGTGGTCGGCCGGCCACCATTGCGAGATCCGCCCCGTCCAGACGGCGAATGCGTGGTCGGCCGGACAGGCGAGGTCGAGCCCGAGCCGGATCGGCTCGATCACCGCGGCCGCCGGTCGCTCGTCGTGTTGTCGGCGACGAGCCGGAAACGCGCCGCGGCTTCGCCCCAGACCCGTTCGAGGTACGCTCGGACGGCGGCAACGCCGTCGTCGTGGAGCTGATAGATCCGGCGGGTCCCCTGCGCCTCCTCGACCACGAGGCCGGCCGCCTTGAGCAGGCGCAGATGGCGCGACACGGCGGGCCGGCTGATCGGCAGCGCGTCGGCGATCTCGCCAACCGATCGCCGGCCGCCCCCGAGCACCTCGAGGATCGCCCGTCGGTTCGGATCGCCGAGCGCGTCGAACGGATCGCCGACCGGGTCGGGTGCGGGCATGTCAGCGCGGCGCGCGCCCGCGGCGTTCGCCCGACGCCGGCCTACGCACGGTCGAGCCGAGCCGTGTGGGGCTCAGGGCGCGGGCCCTCGGGCGAGCGGCGCGCCTTCGGTTTCATCCGATCGCCCGCATCCGGTTGTTCTTCGGCTCGTGGGTCAGCTCGGCCAGCCCGAGCGCCTCGAGGAGCGGCGGCACGTAGACGCCGAACCTGCCGCGGAGTCCCTTCTTGAGGCCGTACCACCCACCGAGCGGATTGTCCGGCGAGCGGCCCCAGGCCTCGACCGAACCGTCCGGCGCCGGCTTCTGCTCGTCGGCGCCACCGAGCGGCACCCAATCGCCGTGGGCCTTCAGCATCGCGTGCAGGTCGTCGATTGCCCGGGCGTCGTAGAGCAGCTTCGTGCCGCCGACCTGGCAGACGATCACCGGCGGATCGACGCCGTCGTCCCGGTACATCGTGTACTCGGAGGTGCCGGGCGGCGTCTTCAAGACCCACGGATCGTCTCTCGTCCCACTGCCGATGGCCACGCCGTCGCCTCCTGTCCAGCTTGGTAACACGACGGCTACCGTAACAGCCGGTTGACCATTGAGCAAGAGACCGGCAGCCGCGCGTCTCGCCGGGTACCTTGGCAAACGTGGACTCTGACAGCGACCGAAACCCGCGCCGGCTCGTCATCCTCGCCGAGGGAGCGTTCGGGCCGCACAGCGCGAAGACGGCAATGGGGGTCATTCGTTACGGGCGGGACACGGTGACGGCGGTGATCGACTCGAGCCGGGCCGGGAGGAACGTCCGCGACTGGCTCGGCGACGGGCCGCGCTTCGACGTGCCGATCGTCGCCTCCCTGAACGACGCGCTCCGCCTGGGGCCGGCGGACGCCCTGCTGATCGGGATCGCCCCGACGGGCGGCCGGCTCCCGGAGACGTGGCGCCGGACGATCCTCAGCGCGATCGAGGCCGGGCTTGACGTCCTGTCGGGCCTCCACGTCTTCCTCGGGGACGACCCGGAGTTCGCCTCGGCCGCACGCACTGCAGGGACGCAGATCGTCGACTACCGCCGGCCGCCCGAGGAAGCCGAGACGGCCGTCGGCCGGCGGCATCGGCCGGGGCGGCGGGTGATCCTGACGGTCGGCACCGATTGCGCGATTGGCAAGATGTCGGTCGCCCTCGAGCTGCGCCGGGCGGCGCTGGCCGCCGGCCGCTCGGTCGTCTTCGTCCCGACGGGCCAGACCGGGATGATGATCGAGGGCTGGGGTGTCGCGGTGGACCGGGTCGTCAGCGACTTCCTCCAGGGTGCGGTCGAACAGCTCGTCGGGGAGGCCGAGGCGCGCGGCGAGTGGATCCTCGTCGAGGGCCAGGGTTCGCTCGACCACCCCGCCTACAGTTCGGTGACCCTTGGGCTCATCCACGGGGCGACGCCGCACGCGATGGTCCTCGTCCACAAGCCCGGCCTTGCGAACCACGATTTCGACCACCTGCCGGATCGGGCGTTTCCGATCGCCGACCTCGTCCCGTTCATCGAGCTGCACGAGCGGGTCGCGGAACTCATCGCGCCATCGAAGGTCGTGGCCGTGGCCCTCAACACCTCGTTGATCGAGTCCGACGCGGCCGCCCGGGCCGAGATCGAGCGAACCGCGGCCGAGACCGGCCTGCCCTGTGACGACCCGCTCAGGTTCGGGCCGGATCGGCTCTGGGGTGCGATCGAAGCCGCCGTCGACGCGCTGCCCTGGCTGGAGACGCGGGCGTGAGCGTCGGGGTCCGGCTGGAGACGCTGACCCTCGCGCTGCGCGATCCCTTCCGGATCGCCCGGACCGAGCACGGCCGGGGCTCGACCGCCACGACCGTCGTCGCCCAGGTGCGCGACTCGCGCTGGCCGGGCGTCGTCGGGCTCGGCGAGGGCTTCCCGGACCGCTTCTACGGCGAGACGCCGGCGACGATGGCCGCGGTCCTGCCGCTGCTCGTCGAGGCGGTCGGCGAGTTCGAGCCGAGCGCTGCGGGCCTGACCGAGGCGACCGATCGGGCGGGCGGGGTCATCCGCGGCCACGGGGCGGCGAAGTGTGCGCTCGACACCGGGCTGCACGATCTGGCCGGCAAGATCCGCGGCCTGCCGGTCCGCGATTTGATCGGGTTGACCGGCCCGATCCCACCGACGGACTTCACGCTCGGTCTCGATGAGCCCGCCGTCGTCGCCGAGCGGGCTCGCCGGGCGGCCCGCTTCCCCGCCCTCAAGATCAAGGTCGGCGGCCCGGCCGACCTCGCGACCCTTGAATCCGTCCGCGCCGTGTACGACGGGCCGATCCGCGTCGACGCGAACACCGGCTGGACCCGGGACGACGCGGAGCGGCTCCTGCCCCGGCTCGTCGAGCTCGGCGTGGAGCTGATCGAGCAGCCGTTTCCGGCGAAGGCCCATCGCGACCTCGCCTGGCTGCAGGAGCGCTCCTCGTTGCCGATCGTCGCCGACGAGAGCGCGGTCTTCCCCGACGATCTCCAGGGCCTCCTCGGCGTCGTGGCCGGGGTCAACGTGAAGCTCGCGAAGTGCGGCGGGATCGCCCCGGCCCGGCGGATGCTCGAGGCGGCGCGGGCGCTCGGCTTCCGGACCTTCCTCGGCTGCATGGAGGAGACCTCGATCGGGATCGCCGCGTCGATCGTCGTGGCACCCCTCGCGGAGTGGGTCGACCTCGACGGAAGCCTCCTCCTCGCCGACGATCCGTACGAGGGCCTCGAGCTCGACGACGCGTGCCGCTGGCGGCCGCCCGATGGACCCGGCCTCGGCGTCGCGGCGCGGGCCTGACCCGTCGCGGTGACGCGCGACGTCCGGCTCCTGTTCGCGGCCCGGACCGTCCGCCTCTTCGGATACGGCGCCCTCGCGGTCGTCCTCGCCCTCTACCTCGCCGAGCTCGGCTTCGACGAAGGCCGGATCGGCCTCCTGCTCGGGTTGACGCTGGCCGGCGACGCGGTCGTGTCGCTCTGGCTCACGACGCGGGCTGACCGCTTCGGGCGGCGGCGGACGCTGCGGGTCGGGGCCGGGCTGATGATCGCGGCCGCCGTCGTCTTCGCCCTCTCGGGCGACTTCGTCGTGCTGCTCGCGGTTGCGATCGTGGGAGTGTTGAGCCCGAGCGGCAACGAGGTCGGTCCGTTCCTGTCGGTCGAGCAGGCCGCCCTCAGCGAGGTCGTGCCCGGTCACCGGCGGACGACGGTCTTCGCCTGGTACCAGCTCGCGGGATCGCTCGCGACGGCTGCGGGCTCGCTTGCTGCGGGCGTCGCCGTCCAGCTCCTCCAGGCCGCCGACACGACGGCGCTCGACAGCTACCGCGCCGTCATCGCCGCCTATGCCGTCGTCGGGATCGCCCTCCTCGTCCTCGTCGGCCGGGCCTCCCGCGCCGTCGAAGCGGCCGCGCCGGCCGACCCCTCGATCCGCCGGCGGCTCGGACTCCACCGGTCCGGCCGTGTGGTGGGCGAGCTGAGCGCGCTCTTCGCCCTCGATGCGTTCGGCGGCGGGTTCGTCGTCCAGAGCATCGTGGCCCTCTGGTTCCACGTCCGGTGGGGCGTCGAGCCGGCCGTCCTGGGCGGGATCTTCTTCGGGGCGAACGCGCTGGCCGGCCTGTCCGGGCTCGTTGCGGCCCGCCTCGCCGCCCGCTACGGGCTGATCGCGACCATGGTCGGAACGCACCTGCCATCGAACGTCCTGCTGATCCTCGTCCCCCTCATGCCGTCGCTGCCGCTCGCGGTCGGCGTCCTCCTGGCTCGTTTCGCGATCAGCCAGATGGACGTCCCGACACGCCAGTCGTACACGATGGCCGTCGTCCACCCCGACGAGCGTTCGGCCGCGGCCGGCCTGACCGGGATGGCGCGTTCCGCGGGCGCGGCCCTCGCTCCGCTGCTCGCGGTGCCGCTGCTTGCCGTGCCGGTCCTAGGCGGCGGCCTGCCGTTCGTCGTGGCCGGCGGACTCAAGATCGTCTACGACCTCGCGTTGTGGCAGCGGTTCCGGGCCCTGCGGGCACCCGACGAGGAGCGCGCGGCCGCTCGGTAGCCCGCGGGACCGCTCAGGCGGCGCGGGTCCGGGCGCCGCTCACCGGCGGCCGAGTAGACCCTTCAGCCTCACTCGACGATCAGTGTGCCGACCATGCCGGCCTCGGCGTGGTCCGGGACCGTGCAGAGGTACTCGTACGTCCCAGGCTCGTCGATGACGAAGCGGAGGCGCGCCGTCTGGCCGGGCCGCGCCCCGGCGTCGACGTTGGCCAGGCCCTCGACCTCCCAGTCGTGGAAGATCGGGTCGAGGTTCGTGAACTCGACGACCGTCCACTGGCCGGCCCGGATGCGGATCTCGGTGGGCTCGAATGCGACGTTGCGCCCGATGACCTCGACGTGCTGGGCCGAGCCGTCGATCGCCCGGTCGGCGGCGTAGACGCCACCCGCCATCGCGAAGGCGACGAGGGCGATCCCCGCCAGGAACGCCGAGTCGCGCAGGACCCCGAGCGCGCCCCGGCGCATCGGCTTGAGCTGCCCGGGCCGCACGTCGACGGAGCGTAGACGGAGCGAGTTCGTGACGACCGAGACCGACGAGAGAGCCATCGCCGCCGCGGCGAGCGCCGGGTTCAGCGTCCACCCCGTGAACGGATAAAGAACGCCCATCGCCACCGGGATGAGCAAGACGTTGTAGGCGAAGGCCCAGAACAGGTTCTGGCGGATCGTCCGCAGCGTCGCCCGGGACAGGCCGATCGCCGAGGCGATGAGGCGTGGGTCGCCGCCGACGAGCGTGATGTCCGAGGCCTCGATCGCGACGTCGGCGCCCGTGCCGATCGCCACGCCCACGTCGGCCTGGGCGAGGGCCGGGGCGTCGTTGATCCCGTCGCCGACCATCGCGACGTGGCGGCCCTCGGCCTGGAGCCGCTCGACGACCGCCGCCTTGTCGGCCGGCAGCACCTCGGCGACGACCCGGGCGGGCTCGATCCCGACCTGGCGGGCGACGGCATCGGCGGTCCGCCGACCGTCGCCGGTCAGCAGCCAGACCGTCAGGCCCATCGACTCGAGGGTGCGGACCGCGGCGGCCGATTCGGCCTTGACCGGATCCGAGATCGCGACGAGGCCCGCGGCCCGGCCCTCGATCGCGACGTACGAGACCGTCGCCCCGTTCGCGGCGTGGCGGTCGGTGGCATCGGCGAATCCCGCGAGGTCGATGCCCCGCTCGGTCATCATCCGGGCGTTGCCGATCAGGACCTCCCGGCCCTCGATCGTGCCCCGGACACCGTTGCCCGCAACGGCCTCGAAGCCCTCGACGCTGCGGAAGCCGAGCTCGTCCTCGCGAGCCGTGGCGACGATCGCCCGACCGAGCGGGTGCTCCGAGTTGCTCTCGAGCGAACCGGCCAGGTCGAGCAGCTCCCGGGCGTCGACCCCGGGGCCCGGCAGGATCTCGGCGACGGTCGGCTTGCCCAGGGTGAGCGTGCCGGTCTTGTCGAGGATCACCGTGTCGAGCCGGCCGGCCGCCTCGAGTGCCTGGCCGCCCCGGACGAGGATGCCGGTCTCGGCGCCCTTGCCGGTGCCGACCATGATCGCGGTCGGCGTTGCGAGGCCCATCGCACAGGGGCAGGCGATGATGACGACGCCGATGAAGGCGGTCAGCGCGAGCGTCAGCCGCGGCTCCGGCCCGAGCAGGAACCAGGCGACGAACGAGAGCGCGGCCACGACGAGGACCGCCGGCACGAAGATCTCGGCGATCCGGTCGGCCATCGCCTGGATCGGCGCCTTCGAGCCTTGCGCCCGCTGGACGAGGGCCACGATGTTCGCGAGCGCGGTGTCGCGCCCGACGCGGGTCGCGCGCATGACGAACGAGCCGGTCGTGTTGATCGTCGCCCCGATCACCTCGTCGCCGGGGTTCTTCGTCGCCGGGATCGGCTCACCGGTGAGCATCGATTCGTCGACGGCCGACATCCCCTCGACGAGGACGCCGTCGACCGGGACCTTCTCGCCGGGCCGGACCCGCAGCAGGTCGCCGGGCTGGACGAGGGTCAGCTCGACCTCGACCTCCTCGCCGTCGCGGACGAGGCGGGCGGTCTTCGCCTGGAGCCCGACGAGGCGACGGATCGCGCCCGTCGTCCGGCCCTTGGCCCGGTCCTCGAGCCAGCGGCCGAGCAGGATCAGGCCGATGATGATCGCCGACGAGTCGAAGTAGGTCTCGGGATGGAGGCCCGCCTCATGGACGACGTCGGGGTACATCGTGACGATGACGCTGTACGCCCACGCCGCCGACGTGCCGACGGCGACGAGCGTGTCCATCGTCGCCCCGCCGTGGCGGCCGGCCTTCCAGGCGCTCCGGTAGAAGCGGCCGCCGGCCCAGAACTGGATGAACGTCGCCGGCCAGAGGATCAGCTTGTTGAGGTCCTCCATCGCCCAGACCGTCTGCGGCCAGAACATCAGGACCATGAACACGAGTGCCGCCCCGACCGAGACGAGCGCCTGCACGAGCGTCCGGCGCTGGGCCTTCTCGCGCTCGGCGTCCTCGGCGCTCACCTCCGCCTCGAGATCCGTGGCGACCGGCTCCTCGGATCTGGCCGCCTCCGGCTTGACGTCGTAGCCCGCGGCCTCGATCGCGCCGACGAGCTCCGACCGGCCGGCGACCGCCGGGTCGAACGTGACGGTCGCCTTCTCGGTCGCGAGGTTCACCGCCGCCTCGGCCACGCCCGGCGTCTTGCGCAGGAAGCGCTCGATCCGGTTCACGCACGAGGCGCACGTCATGCCCTCGACGGACAGGACCATCTCGATCGGGCCTGTCGCGGCCAGGGAGTCGCGTGCCGGTGCGGTCGCGTCGGTGGACATCGGGGAATCTCGCTGTGCTCTAGGAGGGCCTACATCGAGGGGACGTAGGACGGGTCGAGGTACTTGGCCGGGTCGTCGCCGAACTCGAGCTTGCAGCCCTTGCCGCAGAAGTAGTACGTCGTGCCTTCATGCTCGAGGTAGAGGTTCCTGTCGCGGGCGCCGGCGATGTCGACGGTCATGCCGCAGACCGGGTCGAGCGCGCTCGTCGAGGCCCCTTCCCCGTTGCCGCCATCGTGCTCCTGACCGTGCGGGACGTTGCGATCCATCGTGCGGGCTCCTTCCTGTCGTTGCGCCGGAGTGACCTGATCCGAGCGCCGGCGCAGCCAACTGATGCGTCGCTGGACCGCGCTTCGGCGTGCACTCCGATACTCCCTGGGGGTATCGTGATGCTATCACTGCCGGTCGCTGCCGGTCAATGGTCGGACCGGCTGCGGTACCGTGCAGCAACAGTGTCGCCGGAGTCGGCCATCGACCAGGCGCGGGATGCCGTCGAGACGCACAACGCGGAGGATGTATGGAGACGATCGCGCAGGACGCCGCCGCGAAGCCGCCCCTTCCCGACCGATCCGTCGTACCGGCCGTCTGGAGCCGGATCACGAACCTGGTCGTCGAGCGCGGCGAGGGATCCTGGCTGGTCACCAGCGACGGCGAACGCTATCTCGACTACTCGAGCGGGATCGGCGTCACCTCGACCGGCCATGCCCATCCACGCGTCGCCGCCGCGATCGCCGAGCAGGCCTCCCGCCTCATCCACGGCCAGCAGAACATCGTCTACCACGAGCCGGGGCTGCGGCTGCACGAGCGCCTCGCCGGTCTCGTTCCCGGCGGGCCGTGGGGAGCGTTCCTGTCGAACTCCGGGGCCGAGGCGATCGAGGCGGCGGTCAAGCTCGCCCGTGTCGCGACGGGCCGGCCGGTGATCGTCGGGTTCCGCGGCGGCTTCCACGGCCGAACCGCGCAGGCGATGGCCCTCACGACCGCCAAGGACGTCTATCGCGGGCACTTCGAGCCGCTCCCCGGTTCCGTCTACCACACGCCGTTCCCGTATTGCTACCGAGCGGCCGGCGGGGCCCATTCGCCGGACGCCTGCACCTGCGACTGGGAGGCCCAGCTCGACCTGCTCTTCCACCAGATCGTGTACCCGGAACACGTCGCGGCGTTCGTCGTCGAGCCGGTGCTCGGGGAAGGCGGCTACGTCGTCCCGCCGCCCGGCTTCCTGCCGCGCCTCCGCGAGATCGCCTCGCAGCACGGCATCCTCCTCGTCCTCGACGAGGTCCAGACCGGCTTCGGGCGGACCGGTGAGCTGTTCGCGATCCGCCACTGGGACGTCGAGCCGGACGTGATCGTCGTCGCCAAGGGGATCGCGTCGGGCCTGCCGCTGTCGGGCCTCATCGCCCGCCGCGAGCTTCTCCGGGCGTGGCAGCCGGGGACCCACGGCGGCACCTACGGCGGCAACGTCGTGGCCTGCGCCGCGGCGATGGCAACGCTCGACGTCATCGAGGAGGAGGGCCTCGTGGCGAACGCCCGAGAACGCGGCGCCCAGTTCCTGGCCGGCCTGCGCGAGCTGGCGACACGTCACGCGTCGGTCGGCGACGTCCGCGGCCTCGGGCTCATGCTCGCCCTGGAGTTCGTGAAGCCCGGCGAGGGCGACGAGCGGGTGCCGGATCCGGCGCGTGCGAAGCGGGTCATCGACGAGGCCCTCGAACGCCACCTCATCGTCCTGTCGGCCGGCAGCTACGCGAACGTCGTCCGGATCATCCCGCCGCTCGTGACGACCGCCGACGAGGTCGACACCGCGCTCGGGATCCTGGGCGAGAGCCTCGCGGCGGCGTCTGCCTGACGTGGGCGACGGTCACGATCACGGCCGATCGCACGCCAGCGCCGGGGCCGGCCGGCTCAGGCTCGTCTTCGCGATCACGATCGCGGTCCTCGGCGTCCAGGTCGCCGGGGCGATCCTCTCGAACAGCCTTGCCCTCCTTGCCGACGCCGGCCACATGTTCA
>DASTEU010000074.1:0-3392 GCA_035709325.1 Candidatus Limnocylindrales bacterium
GAGGAGTCGCATCGTTCGGGATCCGTTCAGGGGAGCCGGTGGGGGCGGCGGGAAGGTCGCTGCGACCTTCGGTGATGAGGTCGTCGCGGGCGAGGCAGCGGTCGCGCTCCCCGCCCTCGGCGTAGAGGATCCGGAGCTCCGCCCGGCGTCCCGGCGGCCCGAACCGGTTGCGCGCGACCGTCACCTCGGTCCGCTGGCCGACGACGTCCCGACCGAGCCGGATCCAGGACCGGCGGGCGAGCTCGAGGCGGAGGCCGGTCGCCTCGGCGACCGCCGTCGCGAGACCGTTCGTCAGGCCGGGTGGCTCGAGGGCGACGAGGAGCGTCTCCGAGCGGCGGGCGAGCGCGGCCAGCCGTCGCAGCCGGTCCGCGACCCGGGCCGGCGACGTGCCCGGCTCCGGACGGGGCGGCAGATCGACGACGAGCAGGTCGACCGATCGGCCGGCGAGGAGGGCGCCCGCGATCGAGAGGCCCTCGTCGAGCGTCTCGGGCGTGAGGACGACGAACCAGTCGAGGTGGACGCCCCGGGCGACGGCCTCGACCGGGTCGAGCGCTCCGGCGAGGTCCAGCCAGGCGACGATCGCGCCGTCGGCCTGGGCCTCGGCGGCGAGCCGCAACGCGAGTGTCGTCTTGCCCGAGCTCGCCTCACCGCGGAGGGCGACGCTGGCGCTGCGCGGCAGGCCGCCCGGTCCGAGGATCGCGTCGAGCGCAGGGAAGCCGGTCCGGACGATCCGCTCGACCGTCCCGCCGGCCTCCGGCTCGCGGTCCGCCGGAAGAGGTGCCGTCGCCAGCGCTCCGACGACCCGCGGAGCTGCCGCGCCCCATCGCGTCTGGAGGGACGCCAGAGCAGCCGACACGTCCGGGGAGAGCGCCGCCATCAGGTCGGAATGATAGAACAGATGTTCTATTATGGCAATGACCGACTTTCCCGCCGTCGTGCCTACCAGTGCCGTCAGCACTCGTACATCGAGCCGACGACGCGAGGCGAGCCGGCCCACGCTCGACTGTCGTCCTTACCAGTGCTCCAGGCACTCGAGGGAACGATCCGCCCTCGATTCCCGGCCTACGAGTGCTGTGAGCACTGGTAGCCGAATGCCGTCGGGGCCGGCGGCCGGCCTGGCGGCCGGTTTCGTTTGTCCCTACCAGTCCTGTGAGCGCTGGTATGCACCGGTGTGTTCATCCGGGAGCTGGCTCCACGCTGGACGTCACGGATTACCAACCCCGTGAGCACTGGTGGCAACAAGGTGCCTCGATCCCACGGGCATACCAGTCGCCTGGGCACTGGTAGAAACAGACGTGGCATCGGCGAGGGCCGCGCGCCCGCGCCAATTCACCCGCTACGGCAGGGCGACCGCCGCCAGCCCCACGCCGATCCCCGCCAGGCCCAGCCACTGGGCCGGCCGCAGCCGCTCGCCCCAGAGCGCGACCGCGACGATGACCGCGACAACCGGCCCGAACGAGCTGGCCAGGCCGACGATCCAGGTCGGCGCCAGCTCGAGCCCGATCGCGAACGCGATGAAGCCGACGATGTCGAGGATCCCGGCCACGCCCGACGCGGCGATCCCCCGCAAGGAGCGCGGCGCCGAGGCGGCGAGCAGCGTGTCCGAGCCGCGCGGCCGGACCACCGTCACGACCGCCAGGACGGTCCAGATCGAGCCCGCATTCGCGATTCGCGAGATCAGCAGGACCGGCAGCCAGCCTGCGATCCCGATCGGCGTCGCCATCCCGACCGTCACGAGCGCGAAGAGCGTCAGCGCGACGAGCGAGAACGCGACGCCCGGCCCCACGAAACGCGTCCCTCGCCAGCCCCCGTCGAAGACCACGCCGGTGAAGATCACCCCGAGCGTCGCCACCGCCGCGCCGACCGCCTGGAGCGGGAGCAGCGTCTCGCCGCGGAGGACGACCGCGAGGACGACGGTCAGGCCGCCGTAGGCAGCGACGACCGGCGACACCACCGCCAGCGGCCCGATCCGGAGTGCCGTGAAGAACGACAGGTATGCGCCCGCGGCCATCACGCCGAGGACGGCGGAGGCCGCGATCACGAGCGGGTCGGTCGGGAAGCGCACGCCGAGGGCGATCGCGACGGCGATCGCGACCACGAGGCTCGTCAGCTGGGCGATCGCGACGACCCGCAGGCTGCCGAAGCGGCGGCTGCCGATCGCCGCCATGACGTCGGTCGAGCCCCAGCACAGGGCGGCGATCAGTCCGTAGTCGAGTCCGAGGGGCACGCCCGAAGGGTACGGGCCGCTACCCTGCCGCGGCGGGCGGTTCGGTCGGGCGGGACAGCCAGCCCTCCCAGCGGAGGAACTCGGCGGTCGGGACCCAGCCCCGTCTGAGCGACGGCGAGCGCTTGTCGGGCAGCGGATGACCGACGGGGATGATCCCGACCGGCGCGAACTCGGGCGGGATCCCCAGGAGCGCACGCACGCCGTCGAGGTCGTCCGCACCGGCGAATCCGGCCGCCAGGCCCTCGTCGACCGCCGCGAGGAGCAGGTTCTCGACTGTGCAGCCGATGTCCATCCACCAGTACGGGATCGGCCATTCGATGGGCGAGCCGTCGGCCTGCAGCTTGTCGGGCTCGGAGTAGCGGTCGCGGTAGACCTTCTCGCTGACACACGGCACGAACTGGACCGGCGCCGCCGAGATCCAACGCCCGAACCCCTGCTCCTCGTAGAAGTCGTCGCCGCCCAGGACGCCGAGCTCGCGGCGGCGTCCGGGTTCGGTCACGACGACGAGCCGCTGGCCCTGGCTGAAGCCCGCGCTCGGCGCCCGCTGGGCGATCGCCGCCAGGCGCTCGATCACCGTTCGCTCGATCGGCCGATCGGAGAAGCTGCGGACCATCCGGCGGCGCCGGACCACCTCTCGGAATTCCACAGGTCGGCTCCTTCGGGCGATCGTGATCGGTTCGGGAGAATGTCTCTGCTACACTCTGGCACCGGCCGGCGCCCCGTGCCGCCCGCTCCCGTGGGGATGTAGCTCAGCTGGGAGAGCACCGCGTTCGCATCGCGGGGGTCAGGGGTTCGAGTCCCCTCATCTCCACCACCCCACCGGCGCCCGGGCCTTCTCCTCCGCTCAGGCCGCGTCGCGTTCGCGGTCGCCGCGCTCGAGCCTCCACAGCGTCAGGCCGGCCACTCGGCAGGAGCCGTCGGCGGTCGTGATCGCGAGATGTCGGACGCTCTCCTCGCCGATCGCCGGCAGGCGGAACGTGGCGGCGATCCGCCCGTTGGCGAAGAGTTCCATGATCGAGCCGTCCACGAGGAGTCGCAGGTCCAGCGTGTCTCGGTCGTCTGCCGGCAGCACGACCTCGTTGTGCGTGTCCGGGCCGCCGACGAGGACGGTCCCCCGTCGCCCGATCGCCAGTCGCCGATCGTCCGCGTAGTAGACGATCCGGGC
>DASTEU010000075.1:0-7821 GCA_035709325.1 Candidatus Limnocylindrales bacterium
GAGGGGCAGGTTCCGCCCGAGCCGACGCCGGAGCTGGCGCCGCCGACACCAAACCCGGCCCACGACCTCGCCGGCGTCGATCCGTGCGACCTGGTCCCGGCTTCCGTCGATGCGCTCTTCGGGGATGAGGTTCAACGGGAATCCCATCCATCCAGCCTCGCGGTCGGGACGCCGGCCCGGGCCTGCACCCTGCTGACGGCGGCCGAATTCGCGGCGAGCACGACGCATCTCGTCGTGACGCTTTACCCGCAGAGTGTCGACGCCCAGGGGGCCGATGCCCTCGCCGGGGCGATCCTGGGCGGCGGCCTCGTCGAGGAGACGATCGCCGGCCGACCGGCCTGGGTGAACGATTGCTGGGCGGCGGCCGGGGTTTCGTGCCGCGGCGCGATCGCCTTCTGGTCCGGGCGGTATCTCCTCGTCGCCGAGTTCCCCGGCCAGTTCCCGGGCGAGGGGTCGACGACGACGCCCGAGACGGGTCGGTCGATCGTGGCAGCGGTGCTGAACGGGCTCGCCGAGTAGCCGACCGCGTACGATCCACGTCATGACCGAGTCCGGCTATCCGCATGGCGACGCGCTCGTCCCCGAGCACCGCGACGAGCACACGATCGTCTTCCTCGTCCGACCGCCCGACGCGCCGGAGTTCACCGAGGAAGAGCTCGACCGGCTCCAGATCGAGCACCTGACGCATCTCCGCGACCTCGTCCGACGGGGCCTGCTGATCGCGAACGGCCCGCTCATCGACCAGACCGACGTACGGCTGCGCGGCGTCTCGATCTACGGCGTGCCGCTCGAGGAGGCGCTGGCGCTCGCCCGCACAGATCCGATGGTCCGGGCGGGCCGCCTCGCGGTCGACGGCGCGCGCTGGATCACGGCAGCGGGCAGGGTCCGGTTCGGCGGAGAGCCGGGCGGCTGAGGCGCCGCGCTCTCCGTCCAGCCCGTCCGATTTCGCACGCCGCCGGAAACCACTCCCGTTCCCGCCCGGCGATTTCGGACTCCGAAATCGGCGGACCCCGGGGGCGGGTCCGCGCCGAGGCGACCCTCAGCGGGGACGGAGGCCGACGCTCGCGAGTTCGGCCCGGGCGAGCCGGTCGTGGCGCCCGGCCGCCCAGTCGCCGATCGGGTCGGGCGTGAACTCGAGCAATGTGTCGTAGTCGAGCCGGGTCACGGCCCGCTGTGCAAGCGTTCGCTCGACGGTCGCGCTGGAGATGTTCGGGGCGACCCGGACGACGCGATGGGCGGCCCGCATCCGGCGCAACCGTTCGATGCGCCAGGGCAGGTACCGGACGAGCCACGGCGCGATCGTCACGAGCGCGAGGAGCAACGCCATCACGACCGAGACGACGATGATGAACTCCTCGAGGTCGGTGCCGAAGTCGGCGAGTGGGCGACCGGCCCCGGCGAACGCACGCTCGGTCAGGTCGCGGACACCGGCACCGACGAGCGGCAGCCCTCCCAGCGACTCGCCGAGATCGCGGCCGCTCGCGGTCATCGCGAGCCCGCCGTCGCGAACCGTCCGGCCGGCCGCGGCAAACCCGGCGAGGAATCCGTAGAGCTGCCACACGAGGTTGCCCCAGAAGACGAGCCACGCCAGCGTGGCCAGGTCGGCGACCTGCTCCCTGACCCGAGCCGTCGGTACTTCGCTCCACAGCTTCACCATCGCCTGCCTCCCGGATCGCCCACATCGCCCCTGTTCCCCCACTATGCAACCACGGTCATCGGGAACGGCGGTGACTTTCTCGACGCCGCTTGAGACGGCAACGGCGAGCCCCGGTCGCCCCGGACCGCCCCGGACCGCCCCGGACCGCCCCGGTCGCCCGGGACCGCCCCGGTCGCCCCCGGCCCCGGTCGCCCCCGTTCCCCACTATGCAACCACGGTCATCGGGAACGGCGGTGACTTTCTCGACGCCGCTTGAGACGGCAACGCGAGCCCGCTGACAGCCGCCCGCCCGCTCGGCACACTACGCGCATGGCCCATCCCCTCGTCGACCAGCTCCGCTTCACCCGCTCGGAGTGGACCCGCGCGCTCCGCGGCATCAGCGAGGAGGACGGCCTCCGCCGCCTCGAGCCGATGAACAGCATCGGCTGGATCGTCGGCCACCTGGCCTGGCAGGAGCAGCGCTACTGGTTGACCCGCGCCCAGGGCACGACACCGATCCCGACCCTCAACGACACCGTCGCCAGCGGCGGCCCCGCGACGACACCACCACTCGGCGAGATGCTCGCGGCCTGGCGGTCGGTCACCAGCGCCTCCGACCCCTGGCTCGACACGCTCACGACCGCAGATCTCGAGAGCGACGTCCCGGGCACCGGGCCGGCCCGCCGCATCGGCGACCTGGTCCAGCGCGTGACCTATCACTACTGGTTCCACATCGGCGAGATTCTCGCGATCCGCCAGGTGCTCGGCCACCACCGGCTGCCCCAGTTCGTCGGTGACATCGACGGCCGGGCGCCGTACCGGCGGGACCGCGCGTAAGCGACCGAAGGACCGGCGAACCGAACCGTCAATCTGGCCGCCGGACCCGCCCGACGACGACGAGCGCCACCGCGCAGGCCAGCCCGAGGACGACGTTTCCGGCCATCGCGACCGTCAGCCCGACGGTCACCGACATCAGGCCCATGACCGGTGGGTAGACGATCGACCCGACGACCGCGGTCCCGCCGAGGAAGCCCGAGACCGCCGCCGACCGATCCGGGTAACGGTCCCCGCCGATGGCGATGATCATCGGGTAGATCGGGCCCGAGGCGACGCCGGCCAGCCCGAAGAGCGCGATCGAAACCGGCAGCCACGGCGCCGCGATCGCGCCGGCGAGAGCGACCGACATCGCCACCGCACAGGCGGTTGCGAAGCGGCGGTGGTCGAATCGGTCGGCGAGCGCCGAGGAAACGAGCCGGCCGGCGGCGAGCCCGGCCCAGTAGAGCGACAGAGCCGCGGTCGCGGTCGTGAGCGGCGCGGGCTCGAGGAACCGGACGAGCCAGCTCGAGACGCCGACCTCGGACGCCACGTAAAGCCCGATCGCGAGCCCGAGGAGGATGAGCGGTCCCTGGAGCGCGATCCGGCCCGCCTGCGACGCCCGTGCCGTCTCGCGATCTCGCCGCCCGCCCGGCATCGCGACGAACCCGTAGAGGGCCGCGAGCGGGAACGCGAAGAGCCCGGTCCCGATCACGATCAGTTGCCAGCCGATGCCGCCCTCGACGAGGAGGCCGATCGTCACTGGCGCCGTCAACGCCCCGACGCTGAAGAAGAGATGCAGCAGGTTCAGTGCCCGGCCGCGGCCCCGGACGTAGAGGTCGAGGATCAGGCCGTTGTTCCCGCCGTCGAGGATTCCCGCGCCGAGGCCCATCGGCAGGGCGGCGATCATGAACACGACCCACGTCGGCGCGACGCCGAGCAGCACGATCCCCGCTCCGTGGAGGAGGGCCCCGCCGACCAGCACCGTCCGCCGCCCGAGCCGCTCGGTCGCAAGACCGCCGAGGAACGATCCGCTCGCGTACAGCGTCGCGTAGATCAGGTAGAAGAGCCCGATTCCCGCGTCGGACTGGTCGAACGCGTCTCTGACCGAGCGGATGAGCGACGGGACGAGCAGCCCGCTCCAGCCGATGAGGACGAAGGCGAGGCAGGCGACGACGCCGGCCGCGGCCGGCCGGGAACTCGGGGTCCGGGACACGCCCGGATCGTAGCGACGGTACCTCCCCGCCGTCGGTCGGGTCGCGGCGCGCGAACCATCACCAGGTCACAAGGCTGTCGCGAGCACAACCCGATCCGTCGCTCCCTTGAAACCCGCTCGCCGATCGGCCCATAGCCGATCCTTGCCGCTCGGCCTACCCTGTTGAGCATGGGAGAGACTGTTCTGTTCGGCCGGTACCGGCTGCTCGAGCCCGCCGGGAGCGGCGGTTCGGCGCAGGTCTGGCGCGCCCTCGACACCGAGACCGGCGACGAGGTCGCCGTGAAACGCCTCCACCCGCTCGTCGTTGCCGACGACCACGCCCGGCACCGCCTCGAGCGGGAGTTCCGCTCGCTGCGATCGCTCGACGAGCCGCATATCGTCCGGGTCCGAGAGCTGCGGATCGAGGACGACGAGGCGGCGCTCGTGCTCGATTACGTGGCCGGACCGTCCCTGGCGGATCGGCTGACCACGGGCATGCGGTTCGAACCGGCCGAAGCCGTCGGCATCGTCCGCGACGTCGCGGCGGCCCTCGCGGCCGCCCATTCGGCGGGGATCGTCCACCGCGACGTCACCCCCGGCAACATCCTCCTCGCACCCGGCGACGGCGCCCGACTGACCGACTTCGGCATCGCCCAGGCGGGCATCGACGGCACGGCGGCGACGGCAGTGACCGCGGCCGGGCAACTCGTCGGCACGTTGCGCTACCTCGCTCCCGAGCAGCTCCGCGGCGAGCCGGCGACGCCGGCCAGCGACCTCCACGCGCTGGCCGCGGTCACGTACGAGATGCTCGCAGGCCGACCGGCCTACCCGGCGACGACGCCGGTCGGGCTCGTCGAGGCCCAGGCGCGGGGCCCGGCGCGCATCGAGGGCATTCCGCTCGCGCTCGACGAGGCGGTCCGGCGCGGGCTCGCCCCCGACCCGGCCGATCGCCACCCCGATGTGACCGCGTTCGCGGACGAACTCGTCGCGGCGCTCGAGGATGCCCATACCGAGCTGATGCCGCTGCCGCTGATGGCGGGCGCCGTGGGCGGCGCGGCCGTGGGCGGCGCGGGCGTGGGCGGCTCTTCCGGGGCGGTCGCCGGTTCGATGTGGGCTCCGGTTCCGGATGCCCAGCCCGCCCCAGATGCTCAGCCCGTCGAACCCGTCCGACCGGTCGGCCCCGTCGCGCCCGGCCGCCGCACGCTCCCGGCACCGCTCGCCGCGTTGCTCGTGCTCATCGTCGGCGCCATCGCGCTGGCCGCGATCGGCCCGTTCAACGGCGGAGCGTCGACCGGCACCCAGCCCGCTGTCGCGCCGATCGTCACGCCCGACCCGACACCGGAGGCGACCGCCGAGCCGACGCCGGAGCCGACGGCCGAGCCGAAGAACGACAAGGGGAAGGGCAACGACAACGGCAAGGGGAACGGGAAGGGCAACGACAAGGACGACGACAAGGACGACTGATCGCCCCGGGATACAGCGCGCCCGACGCGAGAGAAAGCTCACCCGCCGCTGCCTGGGGAGCGCGGCGGGTGAGGAGCGACGGTGGCGGATCCTCGCGGACGTCGATCGCGACGCGTGCCCACGTCGCGATCCGCGCGCCGATCATGTTCGGCGCGGCCCCTCGCCGGGAACGATGGCACTTACCCGCGTCCTCGTCCATCCGCCAAACGTCGTATTCGTGGCGGTCCCATCGGCCCTGAGCGGGTAGCATCCCGCACGTGACTGACCGGACAGGACGTCGATGAGGGTCGGCCTCCAGATCAACGCGTTCTCGTGGCCCGGCGGGACCGAGGCGATCGCACCCACGCTCGCGCGAATCGCCGCTCAGGCCGACGACGTCGGCTTCGACTCGATCTGGGTCATGGACCACTTCTTCCAGATCCGGAGCGTGGGCCGGGTCGAGGATCCGATGCTCGAGGGCTGGACGACGCTCGGATTCCTCGCGGCCCACACGAAACGGGCCCGCCTCGGGCTGATGGTCGGCGGCGTCCACTACCGCCTTCCGGGGCTATGGGTGAAGGCGGCGACGACGCTCGACGTCCTGTCGGGCGGCCGAGCCTGGCTCGGCATCGGGGCGGCCTGGAACCAGCAGGAGTCCGAGGCGCTCGGCTTCCCGTTTCCGCCGCTCGGCGACCGCTTCGAGATGCTCGAGGAGACGCTCCAGGTCGCCCACGGGATGTGGACGGGGGATCGGGGCTCGGAGGCGGCGTTCGAGGGGCGCCACTACCGGGCGACGCGGTTGCTCAACTCGCCCCAGGCACTCTCGCGGCCGCGGCCACCGATCATGGTCGGGGGCGGGGGGGAGCGAAAGACCCTCCGCCTCGTCGCACGCTACGCCGACGCCTCGAACGTCTTCGGCGGCCCGACGGCGATTCACCACAAGTACGAGGTGCTGCGCCGGCACTGCGAGGAGATCGGCCGCGACCCCGATGAGATCGAGCGTTCGACGCTGCAGGGAGTCAACCTCGCGACCGAGGCGCCGGCGGCACTCGTCGACCGATTCGGCGAGCTCGCCGACGCCGGCGCCCAGCACGTGATCTTCAATCTGCGGAATGTCGACGACCCGAGCACCCTCGAGACGATCGGCCGAGACGTCATTCCCCAGGTCCGCGACCTGTAAGGGGCCGCGTCGAGGTTTCGCGACCGCTCCAGGGTCGCGGACCGCGTCGAGGGTCGCCGGGTCGCCGACTCGGCCGACTAGGTCGAACTCGCCGGATCGGTCGTCCTCGTCGGGTCGATCGTCGTGGTCCGCGGGACCGTGGGCCCGGGCCGTGCCGCCCGCGCGGCGGGCATCTCCTCGTCCTGCTGGGCGACGGCGGCCACGCGCTCGGCCGTGCGCTGCGACGACTCGTACCACTTCCGGGTCAGGTCGGCGGCGACGTCGCGACCACCGAGCCCGAACGCGAGCCCGATCGCCAGCGCCAGCGCAGCCACGACGCCCATGAACAGGGTGTTGACGAGGTCGGCGGCGATGCCGATCTGGTCGATCGCGATGATGACGGCGAACACGACGATCGCCGCCTCCGCGATCCGGCCGAGGAGCGACGCGTTCGTGAAGCCCATTCGGCCGGCCCCGACCTCGATGACGCCGCGGACGAACCGGGCGATGAGGGGCGCGACGAGCAGGACGATCGCAGCGACGATGAGGTTCGGGATCCAGAGAAGGACCTGGTTGAGCAGCTCGCTGACCGCCGGCAGGTTCAGGACGTTCGCGGCGGCGACGAGGAACACGATCCGGATGAGCCATTTGACGAGCTCACCGCCGACGACGCTCGGCCGGACCGTCGCGGCTCGTTCTCCGTAGACGCTGCCCCCGTGCTCCGCGAAGAGGCGATCGGCGCCGGCCCGGGCCAGCACGGTCTGGGTGATCCGGGCGAGAATGCCGGACAGGATCCAGCCGACCAGCAGGATGAGCAGGGCGCCGATGATGGCAGGGATCGCCGCGATGAGGTCGTTCAGCGCCGTCGAGATCGCGAGGAAGATGGATTCTCCCCAGTCGTTCGGCATGGCAGTGCTCCTTCGTGAGGGTTCGTCAGCGGCAGCATCGCGCCACGCAGGCAGCGGCCGTTGCGCACGGATGGCCCACCGGCTTACAGGGGAGAGACAGCGGCGGGTGCAAATACCCCCTGGGGGTATGTTGACCGTGATAGGATGAGGCGATGACGGACGACGACAAGCGGACGCCGGCCGAGCCCGGTAGCGGCTCGTTCGGGGGTCTCGCGATCGACTTCGGCGGAGGCGGCGATTCGGCCGGTTCCGCGCTCGGCGATGCCCAGCCGATCTCGTTCGGTGCGCCGACCGCGACCGCGACACCGGTCGCTCCGTCAACCGCGACCGGCGGACCGCCGAAGGACAGCCACGGCCACGGCCGGACCGAGTCGAAGGTCGTGATCCTCGGGTCCGGGCCCGCTGGCCTCACGGCCGCGATCTACGCGGCGCGGGCGAACCTCGAGCCGATCGTCCTCGCCGGTTCGGCGCCGGGCGGGCAGCTGATGATCACGAGCGACGTCGAGAACTATCCGGGCTTCCCTCTCGGGATCCAGGGCCCGGAGCTGATGGCCGCCTTCCGCGAGCAGGCCGAGCGGTTCGGGTCGCACATCGTCGATGTCGACGTCGAGCGCGTCGACTTCTCCGAGCGACCGTTCCGGATCTGGGCCCGCGGCGTCGAGTACCG
>DASTEU010000076.1:0-5480 GCA_035709325.1 Candidatus Limnocylindrales bacterium
CGCCGCCCTGGTCGGGTGGCTGCCACGAGTATTGGGCGTAGCGCAACTGCCGCTGCTGGAGCTCATCGAGGCGAGCCTGGTCCTCCCGGAGGACCTCGAGTTCGTGCTGTCGCTCGAGGGCGTCGGGGTCGAGGTCGGACGAACTCATGCTGCCGGCCGCTTCGTCCGCCGCATCGGGCTCCGCCACCGGCTCGGCCGAGCGGCCGCCCAGGAGCCGACGCAGGAATCCCATGGCGGACAGGCTACCGCGTCGGCCGTCGCGACGCTCGCGAGACGCCTCCGGCATGGCTAGTAGTTGACAGCGCAACGATCTCCGGTAGGATGATCGTGGCTGGAACGAAAGGAAGCTGAGCAGGATGCAATTCGGGGTCTTCTCGGTCGGCGACGTCACGACCGATCCCACCACCGGTCGGACGCCGAGCGAGGGCGAGCGGATCAAGGCAATGGTCGCGATCGCTCTCAAGGCCGAAGAGGTCGGCCTCGACGTGTTCGCCAGCGGTGAGCATCACAACCCGCCGTTCGTGCCGTCCTCCCCGACGACGATGCTCGGCTACATCGCCGCCCGAACCGAGCGGCTGATCCTCTCCACGGCGACGACCCTGATCACGACCAACGACCCGGTCAAGATCGCCGAGGACTACGCGATGCTCCAGCACCTCGCGGACGGCCGGGTCGACCTCATGATGGGCCGCGGCAACACGGGCCCGGTCTATCCGTGGTTCGGGCAGGACATCCGCAACGGCATCCCGCTCGCGATCGAGAACTACGCGCTCCTCCACCGGCTCTGGCGCGAGGACGTCGTCGACTGGGAGGGCCGTTTCCGGACGCCGCTCGTCGGGTTCACTTCGACGCCGCGCCCGCTCGACGGCGTCCCGCCGTTCGTCTGGCACGGCTCGATCCGGAGCCCTGAGATCGCCGAGCAGGCGGCCTATTACGGCGACGGCTTCTTCGCGAACCACATCTTCTGGCCGAAGGAGCACTTCCAGCGCCTCGTCAACCTCTATCGCACCCGGTTCGAGCACTACGGTCACGGCCGGGCGGACCAGGCGATCGTCGGTCTGGGCGGCCAGGTGTTCATCCGCCGCAACAGTCAGGACGCAATCCGCGAGTTCCGGCCCTACTTCGACAACGCGCCGGTCTACGGCCACGGCCCGTCGCTCGAGGATTTCATGGCCCAGACGCCGCTGACGGTCGGCAGCCCGCAGGAGGTCATCGACCGCACGCTCACGTTCCGCGAGACGTTCGGCGACTACCAGCGCCAGCTCTTCCTCGTCGATCACGCCGGGCTCCCTCTCACGACGGTTCTCGAGGAACTCGACTTCCTCGGTGAGATCGTGCCCGTGCTCCGCCGGGAGTTCGACGGGCTCCGGCCGGCCCACGTGCCCGACGGTCCGACCCACGCCGCCCGCAAGGCCGCGCTCGCGACCGCGATACACGCCCCGGCCTCCAGCTCGGCCGGGAGTGCCGCGTGAGGGAGGCGACCGAGCGGGCACTCGTCGCGGTCACGGCCGGACTGGGCCAACCTTCCTCGACTCGCCTGCTCACGGACCGCCTCGTGGCGGCCGCCGAAGCCCGGCTGCGCAGCCGCGGCATCGAACCACGAACGCGGATCATCGAGCTTCGCGAGCACGCCCAGGATCTCGCCAGCAACCTCATGGCGGGTTTTCCCGGCCCCTCGCTCCGCGAGGCCACCGACGCCGTCATGGCCGCCGACGGCCTCATCGCGGTGACCCCGATCTTCAACGCGTCGTACAGCGGGCTGTTCAAGACCTTCTTCGACGTCCTGGAACGGGACAGCCTCGCCGGGAGCCCCGTCCTGATCGCCGCGACCGGCGGCACCGCCCGCCACTCGCTCGCCCTGGAGCACGCCCTCCGGCCGCTGTTCGCGTACCTGGGGGCGGCCACGGTGCCGACCGCCGTCTACGCCGCCGCCGAAGACTGGGGCGAGGGCGACGTCGCCGCCGAGCCGGGCCTCGCCGAGCGGATCGACCGAGCGGCCGAGGAGCTGGCAGCGGCCGTGGCCGGCCGGGAGCGGCCCGCGCGGCCCGATCCGTACGCCGACCCGACGCCGTTCGAGGAGCTGCTCGCCTCGCAGCAGTAGCGGTCGTCGTCGACGACCGTCTCGGGCGAATCGGACGTTCGTCCCTTCCCCGGCCGGCCGGGGCTCGTACTCTTGCCGGATGAGCGCCAACCCGTCCGCCGCAGCACGGCCTCGCGCCGACCCCTGGCCATGGCTGGGCCTGCTCGTGCTGCCGCTCGCCGGCCTCGCCCTGCTCCTCGCCAGGCCGGAGCTCGACCTCGAATGGGAGCACCACCCGAGCCACTTCTGGCTCGTGCTGCTGACGGCCGCGGTCAACGTCGTGCTGGCCTACGTCACGAACGTCGCGGCCGGCCGCTACCGCGACGCCCGGCTCGTGCTCGTGTCGCTCGCGTTCCTGGCAGGCGCCGGGTTCCTCGGCCTCCATGCGCTCGCGACCCCGGGCGTGCTCCTCCCCCGACCGAACGTCGGGTTCGTCGTCGCGACGCCGCTCGGGCTGGTCGTCGCCTCGCTCTTCGCGGCCGCCTCCACGAGCTCGCTCGCCGGACCGCGCGCCTCGACGGTCCTCCGGCGGCGGGCGCTCCTGACCGGAATCCTCGTGGCCCTCATGGTCGTCTGGGGCCTCCTGTCGGTTGCCGGGCTTCCGCCGCTCGATGGGCCGCCGCCGGCCCAGGAGAGCACGGGCCCGCTCGTCGCACCGGCGATCCTCGCGATCGGCTTGTTCGCCTACGCCGCCTGGCGCTACGTCGAGCTGTACCGGCGGCGAGGCGGCATCGTGACGCTCACGGTCGCGGTGGCGTTCGTGCTCCTGGCCGAGGCGATGATCGCGATCGTCTTCAGCCGCAACTGGCACCTGTCGTGGTGGGAGTGGCACGTCCTGATGCTGCTCGCCTTCGCGGCGATCGCGCTCGGGGCCCGCCGGGAGTACCGCCGCAGCGGGACCCTGACCGGGGCGTTCGGGGGTCTCTACCTGGAGCGGACGCTCGCCCGGGTGGACCGCTGGCACGCCCGGGCGATCGCGGCCGTCGCGGCGGCCGACGAGCGGGGCGAGCCACCCGACCGGATCCTGGCCGACCTGCGCCGCGAAGGAGCGACGAGCGACGACGTCAAGCTGATCGCCCAGGCCGCCCGCGAGCTCCAGCGGCTCGACGATTCGTTCCGACCCTACCTGCCCTCGGTCGTCGCCCGGCGAATCCGGGAACCGGAGGCGAACCGGCTGGGCGGGACCGAACAGGAGGTCAGCGTCGTCTTCGCCGACCTGGCCGGCTTCACGACGTTCAGCGAGACCCGCGCCCCGACCGAGGTCATCGCGATGCTCAACGAGTACTGGGCGGTCGTCGTGCCGGTCATCGACGCCGCCGGAGGCGTGATCGAGCACTTCGCGGGCGACGGCGTGATGGCGATCTTCAACGTGGCGGCCGACCAGCCCGACCATCCCCGGCGAGCCGCGGCGGCGGCCCTCGCGATCGTCGAGGCCGGCCGGCCCGTGGCGGCGTCGCATCCCGGCTGGCCGGTCTTCCGGGTCGGCGTGAACACCGGCACGGCCGTCGTCGGCAACGTCGGCGTCGCGGGCCGCCGCAGCTTCGCCGTCATCGGCGACACGACGAACGTGGCGGCCCGGCTCATGTCCGCCGGCGAGCCCGGCCAGGTCGTCGTGTCGGGAGCGCTCTGGAACGCGCTCGGGGAACGCCGATCGGGCGTCGCCCTGGGGCCGACGCGGGTCAAGGGCAAGCGACTGCCCGTGGAGGCCTGGGTCCTCGAACGGGCAAGCTGAGGGAGCCGGGCGGACCCGGCTCCCTCAGTGCCGGGCGGACCCGGCTCCCTTGCCGCGTCAGCGGCCCTTGCGAAGCTGGATCGTCGCTTCGACGAATTGGTCGCTGCAGACGTCAGTGCAGCCGAAGGCGATGGCCACGGTCGCGGCCTTGCCGCCGGCGAACAGCCCGTTGTCGCCGAAGACGTCCGCCTGCCAGGCCGTCGTCGTGCCGTCGCACGGGGCGTCGATCAACGTCCCGAAGAAGCCGCGGATGATCACCCGGCCGACCCTCTGCGACACGTCTCCGAAGACCTCGAACAGGGTGCCCGACCCATCCACGCTGGTGCACGTCACGGTCCCGCTGATGTGGGCGACACCCGCTCGATCGACCGTGCCCGTCTTGTTCACGGTGAGCTCGATGTCGGGCGGCGGCACCGCCTCCTCGACGCGAAGGATCATCTCGCCGCTCGTCGCAGCCGATTCGCCGTCGCCGAAGACGAGGAGGAAATACGTCTCGCCGCCGAGCAGCTGCTCGACGATCCGGCCGGGGCCGCAGGTGATGAGCGTCTCGGCCGACACGGTCGCCGGGAACAACATCAAGCCTGCCGCGTAGTCCGAATCGGTGGTGTCGAAGCTGACGAACGAATCGGACGCGACGGTCACCTCGAACCAGACGCCGTGTTCGACGACCGGCGCACCGCAGAACTCGTTGAGCGCCGTCTCGACCGGGTCTGTCTCGTCGGCGAGCGTCGTGTCCTCGGTGACGGTCGTGCCCGTCGAGATGGCGATCGCGGTCGCCTGCGTGTCGTTGACCGCCGCGGCGGCGACCGGGGCCGTGAACGCGAACAGCAGGACGATTGCCAGGAACACAGCGCGGCGCATGTCAGCCCTCCAGACCAGGAGCGAGGCCGCCGCCTCAGGTCGCGTGATCCTCGCTTCGGGTCACGGTGCGCGCGACCCGTCTCGCCGGCGTCTCGGACCGGTCAGGCAGCCGTTCGGGCGGCCAGCATCCTGCGGTCGACTCGCCGGAACCAGATCCAGTAAAGGCTCGTCGCGATCGAGTAGAGCGCGATGATCGTGACGAAGTTGACCGTGTAGCCGCCCTCGAAGCCGAGGGTGGCCTGGAGGACCGCGTACCAGGTCCCTCCGACGACCCAGCCGACCTGCCAGAGCACGCTCATTGCCGCGGAGAGCGTCGCCCGCTCGGTCGGGCTGACCTGCTCCATCGCGAACGCGCTGAAGATCGGGTTGCCGGCGTTCATCAACGAGTTGCGGACGGCCATCGCGACGATGACCGTCCAGAGGACGGGCGAGAAGCCGAGCACGACGAGGAACGGCAGGCTGGCTGCCTGGACGATCACGACCGACGTGATCTGGCCGAAGCGCCGGGCGAGCCGCGGCTGGGCCAGGATCGCAGCGATCGTGCCGAGGCTCGTCAGGGCGAAGACGGCGTTGAGCGACGCGAGATCGAGGCCGAACTTGCGCTGGATGAAGATGTTCAGGAAGGGGATCACCTGGCCGGCTCCCATCGCGATGAGGAATCCCGGCAGGACGAGGCGGACGAATCGGGCCCGGTCGCGGACGACGATGCCGAAGCGGGCCCGCGGCCGACGCGGGTCGGCCGGGAACGCAGCCGGCTCGCCGACCGACCGGAGACGCCGCGCGAAGACCGATCGCGGCCGGTCGTCC
>DASTEU010000077.1:0-11811 GCA_035709325.1 Candidatus Limnocylindrales bacterium
CTCGGCGCGGTCGGCGGTCCGAAGTGGGACGACCCGACCTCGCCGGTCCGGCCGGAACAGGCGCTCTTCGCCCTGCGCGGCGGGCTCGGCCTGTTCGCGAACCTCCGCCCGGTCACCATCCACCCGGCACTCGTGCCGGCCTCGCCGCTCCGGCCCGACCTGCTGGCCGGCGTCGACCTGCTGATCGTCCGCGAGCTGACCGGCGGGCTCTACTTCGGCGGCCGGACGGAGGCGGCCGGCGAGCCCGGTGCGCGCGTCGCGAGCGACACGTTGCCCTACTCGGAGCCTGAGATCCGGCGAGTCGGGGCCCTCGCGTTCGAGCTGGCCCGCGGCCGCCGCCGCCGGCTGACGAGCGTCGACAAGGCGAACGTCCTCGCGACGTCGCGCCTGTGGCGGACGGTCGTCGATGAGCTTCGGGGCGAGTACCCGGACGTCGAGCTCAACCACCAGCTCGTCGACTCGTGCGCGATGCTCCTCGTGAAGCAACCGGCCTGGTTCGACGTCCTCGTGACCGAGAACCTCTTCGGTGACATCCTGTCCGACGAGGCGTCGGTGCTCGCGGGGAGCCTCGGAATGTTGCCTTCGGCGTCGCTCGGCGAGCGGCGGACCT
This sequence comes from Candidatus Limnocylindrales bacterium, assembly GCA_035709325.1. Taxonomy (GTDB): domain Bacteria; phylum Chloroflexota; class Limnocylindria; order Limnocylindrales; family CSP1-4; genus CF-46. The sequence goes on from DASTEU010000077.1 coordinate 611, forward strand.
CGCACGGCATCTTCGGCCTCTACGAGCCGATCCACGGCTCGGCGCCGGACATCGCCGGGCGCGACCTGGCCAACCCGATCGGGGCGATCCTCTCGGCGGCGATGCTCGCCCGCTGGTCGCTCGGCCGGGACGACGTCGCCGACGCGATCGAGGCCGCCGTCGGCGCGGCGCTCGACGACGGCTACCGGACCGGCGACCTGGCGCTTCCGGGCGGCGAGGGGAGCGGCACGAGTCGTCCTGTCGGGACGAAGGAGATGGCCGACGCGATCGCGGGCCGAATCAGGATTCCCGAGGCCGCGCGGGTGACCGCCGCGGCCGAGGCCTGACCGATCACCACGTTCGCGACCATCGGAGCCCGACCTTCATGACCGATCAACCCGTCGTCCTCTACGACACGACCCTTCGCGACGGCACCCAGGGCGAGAACATCACGCTCTCGCTCGCCGACAAGGTCCGAATCGCCCGCATGCTCGACGAGTTCGGCATGCCCTACATCGAGGGCGGCTGGCCGGGCTCGAACCCCAAGGACGTCGAGTTCTTCAAGGCCGCCCGGACGATGACGTGGCGGACGGCGAAGCTGGCCGCCTTCGGCTCGACCCGTCATCGGTCCAACAGGGCCGAGGACGACCCGAACCTGCGGGAGCTCGTCGCGGCCGAGACGCCGGTCGTGACGATCTTCGGCAAGAGCTGGCTGCTCCACGTGACCGAGGTCCTCGGGGCGAAGCCCCAGGAGAACCTCGACATGATCGCGGACTCGGTCCGCTTCGTGGTCGAGCGCGGCCGCGAGAGCGTGTACGACGCGGAGCACTTCTTCGACGGCTACAAGGCCGACCGAGACTACGCGCTCTCCACGCTGCGGGCCGCCCGCGAGGCCGGCTCGCGGACGCTCGTGCTCTGCGACACGAACGGCGGCACCCTCACCGACGAGCTGCTCGCAATCGTCGGCGACGCCCGGGCGACGCTCGAGGCCGATCGCGACGCCCCGCCGGTCAGCTGGGGCATCCACACCCATAACGACGCGGAGCTGGCTGTCGCCAACTCGCTGGCCGCCGTGGCCGCGGGTATCCGCCACGTCCAGGCGACGATCAACGGCTACGGCGAGCGCTGCGGCAACGCGAACATGGTCTCGATCCTCGCCAACCTCGCCCTCAAGACGCCGCACGCCCTCGTTCCTGCCGGGGGCGGCGCGCTCGCCGGGCTGACCGAGCTGTCGCGGGCCGTCGCCGAGATCGCCAACGTCAACCCGAACGACTACCAGCCGTACGTCGGTCGGTCGGCCTTCGCCCACAAGGGCGGCGTCCACGGCGCGGCCGTGGCCAAGGTCGAGCGGAGCTACCAGCACGTCGACCCGGTCCTCGTCGGGAACGCCGGCCGGCTCGTCGTGTCCGAGCTGGGTGGACGGGCCAACACGCGGATCCGGGCCGAGCAGCTCGGCCACCAGCTCGACGGGGTCGTCGACCCGAAGGTCCTCTCCGATCTCGTCAAGAAGCTCGAGAACGAAGGCCTTGCCTTCGAGGGCGCCGAGGCGAGCTTCGAGCTGCTCATCCGCCGCCACCAGGCCGACTACGTCGCCCCGTTCAAGATCCTCGACTACACCTGCCTCGTCGAGCAGCGGGCCGGCCGGGAGCTGCTGGCGGAGGCGACCGTCAAGGTCGAGGTCGACGGCGAGATCCTCCACACCGCGGCCGACGGCAACGGTCCGGTCAACGCCCTCGACGCGGCCCTCCGCAAGGCGCTCCGCGCGTTCTATCCGCAGCTCGACGGCGTCCATCTCTACGACTACAAGGTCCGGATCCTCGACGGCGACCGGGCGACCGCCGCCCGGACGCGGGTGATCATCGACTCGGCCGACGGCGCCCGCGAGTGGTCGACGATGGGCTCCGACACGAACATCATCGCGGCCTCCGCGCAGGCGCTGGCCGACTCGCTCGAGTACGCGATCTGGAAGGCCGGCGCCGAGCTCCGCCGCCGCGACGAACGCCACTTCACGACGGCCCCGACCGGGAGGTAGATCGACATGTCCAGCTCCGCTTCCGCACCCCGCGCCGCCGATGCCGAGGAGACTCCGACCCTCCACCTCGCCCGCTGGACGGTGACGTCGGGCTCGAACGTCAACAGCCGCGGCGCGGTCGTGATCGCCGCCGGCGACCACCAGTGGGAGGCCTCGGCCGAAGGCAACGGAGCCGTCGATGCGCTGTTCCGGGCCGTTGACCGGGCGCTCGCGGGGGTCCTCGACGGCCACCCCCGGCTCCTCGCCTACGACGTCCACGCGGTCGCCGAGGGCCCCGACGCCGAGGGCCGGGTCACGGTGACGATCGCGCCGCCTTCGGGCGGCGCGGGCGCCCGGGGCGAGGGCCGCTACACCGGCGAGACGGTCAGCACGAACATCATCGCCGCCTCGATCGAGTCGTACATCGCCGCGATCAACGACCTGCTCGCCGAGGAGCACTGGGCGGGCGCGACCGAGACCGCCGGCAACCGGAAGCGGTCGCGGGTCGCCGCCCACGACGCGAAGGCCCGCCGGGCAGAGCTCGACGAGGAGGCCGGCCGGATCGACACGACGGAGTGGTTCAACCAGTAGCCGGGCCGGCGGCGACGGCCGCGGGCGCAGGCGAAGAGGGCGCCCCGCCCCGCGTCATGGCCGCGGCGCCCGGCGCGCCGGATGACCGCCCGCGTCGCGTAGACTCCCCGCCCATGACTCAGCCGCCTGTCGCCGTTTCTCGCGTCGCGTTCCCGGGCGAACCGGGGGCGTTCGCCGAGGAAGCCGTCCTGAAGTTCTTCGGCGACGACGTCGAGGCGATCCCCGTCCCGTCCTGGCGGGCCGCCTTCGAGGCCGTCCGGGTGGGTGCCGCAGACGCAGGCACGGTCGCGATCGAGAGTTCCCTGGCCGGTTCGATTCGCGAGACGTACGACCTGCTCAACGAGTTCTACGACGAGGGGATCCGGATCGTCGGCGAGGCCAGCGTGCCGGTCCGCCTCGCGCTCCTCGCCCTGCCCGGCCAGTCTCTGGACTGGATCGAGCGGGTCTACAGCCACGCCCAGGCGCTGGCCCAGGCCGACGAGTTTCTCCGCGCCCGCGACTGGCAGATCATGACGACGTACAACACCGCGGGCGCCGCCCGGATGATCGCCGATGGCCGCGAGCGGCGGGTCGGCGCGATCGCGTCGCCACGCGTCGCCGGGCTCTACGGGCTCGAGATCCTGGCCGACAACGTCCAGTCCGGCGACGACAACCGGACCCGGTTCGCGGTCCTCGCCAGGGAGGGCTCGCCGGCGGCGGATCGGGCCGGCCGAATCGATGGGCCGCGCCGGACGACGCTCGTCTTCGCCGTCCGCAACGTGCCGGGCTCGCTCCATCGCTGCCTCGGCGCGTTCGCGGATCGTGGCGTGAACCTGTCGCGCCTCGAGTCGCGGCCCGCCCGGACTGCCCGCTGGGAGTACGTCTTCTGGGTCGACCTCGACGCCGACGCCGCCGAACCCGCGTGCGCCGCCGCGATCGAGGCCCTCCGCGCCGACGCGCAGATGGTCCGGATCCTCGGCTCCTACCCGCGGGCGAGGGAGGACTAGCCGGCCGCCTCGTGCATTTGCAGCAGGACGCAGGCCGCGACGCGGCCTATCCTGCAGCCACCGCCGGACAGATGTCGGGGCGGCGCCTCGGACTGGAGGGAGCCATGCGCCGCTCGATCCTGACCCGCCGTCTCGTGGCGGTTGCCACCCTGTCCGCCCTGCTGACCGGACTCATCGGGGTGAGCGCGCCGACCGCTGCCCGGGAGCCGGGGCCGGACGGCTTCCGCGGCCGCGACCTGCGGCTGGCCGAGCCGGGTTCCGGGCGGGTCAGCGGATCGGGGACCAGGGGGATCGTCGACCCGGCCCGCCTGCCGGTTCGACGAAGCGACGGCCTGGAGCGTCCCCTCAAGCCCGACCTCGCCCGAGGCACGAACGAACCCACCGGCGTCGCGGCACCCGACCCCGCGGGCGTCGCCAGTCCGCCGGACCCGGTCGAGGTCTCGACGACCGCCAGCCCACCGGCGGGCAGGCCGGGCGTGGACGGCTTCTATTTCGGCAGCAGCGAGGCGACCGCGTTCCAGCCGGCCGACCCGTGGGTCGCCGTCGGGCCGGACCACGTCATCCAGGTCGTGAACACCGCGATGCAGATCCTCGACCGGTCGGGCAACGTCGTCCAGATCGCGGCCCTCTCCGACTTCTTCCTGCTTCCGCCGGGTTACGGCAACGCCGACCCGCGAGTCGTCTACGACGCGCTCCACCAGCGGTGGGTCATGACCCAGCTGAGCTGGACGTGCTTCGAGGAGGGCGGCGGTGTCGGCTACATCGACTACCTCGTCTCGACGACCGCCGACCCGACGGATCCGTGGATGCTCAATTACTTCGAGTACGACGGCTATCTCCCCGATTACCCGGCGATCGGGACGTCGACGGTCAACGTGGCGTTCGTGGCCAACATCTTCCAGATGAGCACCGGCGGCGGGAACTGCCTGAACGGCGCCGCGTACGTCGGCACGGAACTGCTCGCCATCGATTGGTCCCACGCGATCTCACCCCCGGCCGCGGGCGTCGATCTCGCATTTCTCCCGCTCGACGTGGACTTCTTCACCTTCCGAGCGGCGGTCCAGACCCCGGCGACCTCGCCGACGCTGTTCGCTCTGGTCCAGTTCGACGATGCGACCGACGGCATCGGGACGGGCCAGGTCGTGCCGTACTACGTGACGTTTGCGGGATCCGTCATTGCCGGGACGTTCGACATCACGCTTTCCGGGGACCTCACCGCGAACGGGGTCGTCGCCCCGTTCGTGGAGCCGCCCGACCCGCTCCAGCCTGGTACCCCGCTTGTCGTGACGAGCCGCATCGACTCCCGGCCGACCGACGCGATCTGGCAGGGCAACCGTCTGAGCTGGGTCTCGACGGGCGGCTGCATTCCGTCGGGCGACGACGGTCCGCAGGCCTGTGTCCGGGTGACCCAGATCTCGACGAGCGGCGCCGTCCCCGCCCCGCGCCAGGACTTCTTCGTTGCCGAAGCCGACCACGACACGTACTTCGGGGGCATCGGCGAGGCTCGCGACGGAACCCTCCACGTCGTGTGGACCTCATCGTCGAGCGACGGCGAATACCCCTCGTCGTACACCGGCTACCAGCTCGCAAGCGACGCCGACAACAGCCTCAGTTCGCCGGAGCTGCTCAAGGCCGGCGTCGGCCCGTCGTTCACGGGCAACCACTGGGGCGACTACTCCGGCGTCGCCCAGGACCCGCAGGTCCCGAACGCGGTCTGGCAGGGCAACACCTACTCCGGCGGCGGCCCGCTCTGGAGGACCTGGATCAGCCAGCTCCAGACCGGCGGCAGCTCGTATGTTCCGATCGCGCCCGTCCGTGTCCTGGACACCCGGCCCGGCTTCGGCATCGGGCTCACCGGGGTCTTCGCCGCCAACGTACCGCGGACGTTCGGGGTGGCCGGGCTGTTCAGCATTCCGGCCGCCGCGGTCGCGGTCACCGGCAACGTCACGATCGCCAACCAGACCGCGGCCGGCTACCTCTCGGTCACTCCCACGCCGGTGGCCAACCCGCTGAGCTCGACGATCAACTTCCCGCTCGGCGACACCCGGGCCAACAACCTGACGATCCCGGTCGGCCCGAACGGGACGCTGTCGGCCGTCTACAAGGCGACGGCCGGCCGTTCGACCCACCTGATCGTCGACATCACCGGCTACTTCCTGCCCGGCGACGAGGACGCCACGTATGCCACGATCACGCCTGTCCGGGTCCTCGACAGCCGGTTCAACACGGGGCTCCCGGGCACGTTCAAGCCCAACATCCCGCGGACGCTCAGCATCGCCGGGGCGACCGGCATCCCGGCCGACGCGAAGGCAATCACCGGCAACCTAACGGTCGTCGGCCAGACCCGGGCGGGGTACCTGTCGGTCACCAGGGAGCCGTCCGCCACCCCGACGACCTCGACCCTCAACTTCCCGGTCGGCGACACGCGGGCCAACGGCGTCTCGGTGCCGCTCAACGACGCCGGCGACCTCTCGATCGTCTACAAGGCCTCGGGTGGCTCGACGCACGTGATCCTCGACGTCACCGGGTACTACCGGGAGGCGCCGTCGGGCCTCCTCTTCTACCCGCTGACGCCCGGCCGGATCCTCGAAACCCGGCCCGGCTTCGTCCTCTCGGGTCTGACCGGGCCGTTCAATGCGAACACGCCGCGGCGGCTCGATGTGGCCGGTCACTGGGGCGCTCCGGCCGGGGCCGCAGCGATCACCGGCAACCTGACCGTTGTCGGCCAGACCGCCGGCGGTTATGTCAGCGCCACGCTCGTGTCGGACGCCAACCCGACGACCTCGGTCCTGAACTTCCCGCTTGCCGACGTCCGGGCCAACGGCGTGACGCTGCCCCTCAACGGTTCAGGCCGGGCGTGGTTCGTCTACAAGGCGTCCGGCGGCCGCCAGACCCACCTGATCCTCGATCTGTCGGGGTACTTCGACTAGGCCGGCCACTCCCGGAAATCGGACGGCCTGTCAGCAACCTCCAGCCGCGGCTCGTGGCGCACCAGCCGCCGTGGGGCCGCCGACCGCGGGCCGTCAGTACTCGATCGTTCGCCCCAGCGTAGCCGCCTCGACAACCCACCCGGCGATCATGCCCTCGCTGGGCGGGCGCCGGACGAGGCCCTTCGCGGCGACGGTCGTCATGACCGTTTCGTAAAGGTTCGCCGCGTTGCGGCGGGCGAGCTCCGGCACGGTGTCGACGCCGGCCTCCTCGAGGAGGTCCGCATACTCGGGGCCGATGCCCTTGATCCGCATCAGGTCGGCGTGGTTGACCCACTCGAGAACGGACTTCTCGGACACGCCGGTCGTCTCGGCGATGTCGGCGCGTCCCTTCCGGGTATGGCCGCGCTCCAGCAGCTCCGCGTCGGTCGTGATGCCGGCCGCCACGAGCTTCTCGGCGTAGCGCGTGCCGACGCCTTCGATCTCCAGAACCTTCATGTCGCTGTCTCCTGCGGGCTGCCCATCGGTCGCGGGATTTGGATCGGCCCGCGGGTGGTTTCCGATGCTAGGCTCGGGAGTAACCGGAAGGGAGTCCTGAACGGCACCCCTCGGGGGTCCGTTCGGCCCCCGACCCGATACCCAGCGCATGGAGAATCGTCCACATGGATGCGTCCTTCCGTTCGGCGATGGAAGAGGGCTATGAGCTCGACGAGCCGTCGATCATGGTGGGCGGCGCGATGCACGAGGGCGAGGTCCTCGAGAGGCCCCATGTCGCCGTGGCGCTGTCGATGACGAACCGCCACGGGCTCATCGCGGGCGCGACCGGGACCGGCAAGACGAAGACGCTTCAGCTCCTCGCCGGCCAGATGTCCAAGGCCGGCGTGCCGGTCTTCATCAGCGACATCAAGGGCGACGTTTCCGGGCTCGGCGCCCCGGGCGACGCCGGCAACGCGAAGATCCAGGAGCGGATGGCGTCGCTGGGACTCTCGTTCGAGCCGTCGGCTCACCCGATCGAGCTGCTGTCGCTTTCGGGCATGCTCGGAGCCCAGGTCCGGGCGACGGTCTCCTCGTTCGGACCGCTCCTCCTCGGCAAGGTCCTCGACCTCAACGAGACCCAGACGTCGATCCTCTCGCTGATCTTCAAGTACTGCGACGACCACGACCTGCCGCTGCTCGATCTCGAGGACCTCGCCACGACGCTGAAGTTCCTCTCGTCCGACGAAGGCAAGCCGTTCCTCGAGGAGTACGGCGGGATGTCGCCCTCGTCGGTCGGGGTCCTCCTGCGCTCGATCATCGTCCTCGAGCAGGAGGGGATCGACGCGTTCTTCGGCGAGCCCGAGTTCGACGTCGCCGACTTGCTCCGGACGACGCCCGACGGCCACGGCGTCGTGAGCATCCTCGAGCTGTCCGACGTCATGGACCAGCCGCGCCTCTTCTCGACGTTCATGCTCTGGATGCTCGCCCGCCTCTACGAGTTCCTGCCCGAGGTCGGCGACCTGCCGCAACCCAAACTCGTCTTCTTCTTCGACGAGGCCCACCTGCTGTTCAAGGACGCCTCGGACGCGCTGATGGAGCAGATCGAGCGGACGGCACGGCTGATCCGCTCGAAGGGTGTCGGCGTCTACTTCGTCACCCAGGCGCCGACCGACGTGCCGGCCTCGGTCCTGGCCCAGCTCGGTAACCGGATCCAGCACGCCCTCCGGGCCTTCACGCCCGACGACGCCGACGCGCTGCGCAAGACCGCACGGACTTTCCCGATGACCGACTTCTACGACGTCGAGAAGGCGATCACCTCGCTCGGTACCGGCGAAGCGCTCGTCACGGTCCTCTCGCCACGCGGCGTGCCGACGCCACTCGCCGCGACCCGCCTCATCGCGCCCGACTCGCTCATGGCGCCGCTGCCGCCGGCCGAGCTCCAGGCGCGGATCGGGGCGAGCCTGATCAACACGAAGTACGCGACCGCCGTCGACCGCGACAGCGCCCACGAGATCATCACCGCCCGCCTCGCGCAGGCCCGCTCCACGGCCGCCGATCTGGCCGCCGCCGAGGCGGCCCGAGCCGACGTGGAGCCGACGACTGCCGGCGGGCTCAACACGATGACGCCGGCCCAGCAGCGTCGCGAGATCGAGCGGCGGGCGCGGGAGATCCGGGCGGCCGAGAAGGCGGCCGAACGGGCCCGCAAGGCCGAGGAGCGCCGCCTGGCGTCGCTCGAGCGGCTCCGCGTCCAGCAGGAGCGGGCCCGCCAGCGGCAGGTCGAGACCGCGATCCGGACCGGCGGCAAGGTGCTCACCTCGCGGGTCGGCCAGGACATCATCCGGGGCGTCTTCGGAACGTTGTTCAGCGGCCGGAAGTAGCCTTCCGGCGGCCGGGTGGTGTGCGCCGCCGCGGCCGGCTCCGACCCACGCTCACCGGCCGCACTGCCGGCCGCGCTCCTGGCCGGGCCGCGATATTCCGTGGATGTTTATCCGGCCGCAGAGAAGGCGTCGCGCCCCGTCCCGCCGCCCGGATATCAACCGTGGGAGTAAACGCGGCCCAGGACGGGCCTTCCGGGCGGATCCTGGCGCGATCTACGCATCCGGAGAATATCCGAGCGCGGGAGGAGCGCGAGGGCCAGGGGAGCCTCGATGACCGCCGCCGGGTTCGAGAGCAGGCCGACCCCGCGACCCTCCGCCGGCCGCCCGCGCCCAGGGCCCCGCTGCCCCGTCGGCCGCCGCGCCTGCGGCCGCCGCGCCTGCGGCCCGCCGCCCCTCGACCGCAAATATTCCGTGGATGATTATCCGGCCACACAGACCGGCCTCCCGCACCGATCCGACGCCCGGATATCACTGGGGTGCGTAAACGCGGTTCCGGAAGGGCCTGCTCGCCGGATCCTGGCGCGATCTAAGCAACCGGGGAATATCCGAGGGTCCAGGCGGCGAAGGGCGACGGCGGAGGGGAGGCGAGGGCGGAGAGGAGGCGAGGGGCGGAGGGAGGACGGACGGGTCGCGCCGGCCGTCAGCGATAACGCGGCTCGTCCCGCGCCGGCCGGCAGCGATAACGCGGCCCGGGACCGCTCGCCGTGGGCGCCGCCCTATTCCACGATGACGCCGGCGAGGTCCTCGGTCGGCTCCGGGTAGCGCGGGTCGAGGTCGTCGAGCGTGTCGGCCAGGATGTCGGCGACGGCGAGGTTGCGGAACCACTTGCGATTGGCCGGGATGACGAACCACGGCGCGTGCTCGGTCGAGCAGCGTGACAGGGCCTCCTCGAAGGCCTCGATGTAGTCGTCCCAGCGCTTGCGCTCCTCGAGATCGCCGAGGCGGAACTTCCAGCGCTTGTCGGGCTCGTCGAGGCGCGCCTGGAAGCGCTCGCGCTGCTCGTCGCGATCGATGTAGAGGAAGAACTTCACGATCGTCGTCCCCTCTTCGGCGAGGAGCCGCTCGAAGTCGTTGATCTGGGCGTAGCGCCGCGACCAGACCGCCGCAGGAACGAGGCCGTGGACCCGAACCACGAGGACGTCCTCGTAGTGCGAGCGGTCGAAGACCGCGATCTCGCCCTTCCCCGGCGTCCGGGCGTGGACCCGCCAGAGGTAGTCGTGATCCAGCTCCAGCTGCGAGGGCACCTTGAACGAGGTGACCGGGCAGCCGGCCGGGTTCATCGCGCCCATGACGTGTTCGATCGTGCCGCCCTTGCCGGCCGCGTCGATGCCCTGAAGGATGACGAGAACCTTGTGGCGATGTTCGGCCCAGATCCGCTCCTGGAGCGAGCGCAGGCGATCCAGGCCACGGGTCAGTTCCTGCGCCGAGGACTCCTTGTCGAAGCCGTGGGTCGCGGCGGGGTCCACCTTGCCGAGATCGACCCGCTTCCCGGGCCGGACGCGGAGCTCTGCGCGCAGGTCGGTCGAACGGGCCATCGGCTGTAGGATGACACGGAGGCCATCCCGAAGGAGTCCGTTCGATGACGACCACCACCGGCACGAAGCCGCATCCGATCTTCCTCGCCGGTCGCTGGGTCGAATCGGACGACGTCCTTGTCGTCGAGAACCCGGCCGACCCCGACACGCCGGCCGGCGCGACGTTCAATGCCAGCGAAGCCCAGTACGAGGAGGCCGTCGAGGCTGCGGTTGCCGCGTTCGCGGTGACCCGGACGCTGCCCGCCTACGAGCGGGGCTCGATCCTGCGGAACATCAGTGCCGGGGTCAAGGCCCGCCGGGAGGAACTCGGCCGGCTCATCGCGCTCGAGGCCGGCAAGCCGATCCGCGACGCGCTCGTCGAGGTCGACCGGGCGACGCTCACGTTCCGCCTCGGAGCCGAAGAGGCCGAGCGAATGGTCGGCGAGATGATCCCGCTCGACCTCATGCCCGCGTCGAAGGGCCGCGTCGGGATCACCCGGCGCTTCCCGATCGGCCCGATCGCCGCGATCAGCCCGTTCAACTTCCCCCTCAACCTCGCGGCCCACAAGCTGGCCCCCGCGATCGCCTCCGGCAACCCGATCGTCCTCAAGCCGCCGTCCAAGGATCCGCTCACGATGTTGACGGTCGCCGAGATCGTCGAGGCCGCCGGCGTGCCCGAAGGAGCCGTCAGCATCCTGCCGATGACCCGCGTGCTGGGCGACCGGATGGTCGCCGACCCGCGCTTCAAGCTGCTGACCTTCACCGGCAGCCCGGCCGTCGGCTGGCGGATGAAGGAGCGGGCCGGCAAGAAGAAGGTCGTCCTCGAGCTGGGCGGCAAC
>DASTEU010000078.1:0-2821 GCA_035709325.1 Candidatus Limnocylindrales bacterium
GTCGGCGTCATCGTCAGGCTCCTCGTGCTGGGGCAATCGCCGTGGAGCGGCGCGAAGGCGGGGTCCGACGATACACCCCTCGCCCGGCGCCGTCAGGCGGGACCCGGGTCACGCCAGGCCGAGCAGGTCCCGCAGGTCGACGCGCTCGTCGTGGGCGTAGACGTTGAAGCCGTCGCCGCGCAGGAAGCCGACGAGCGTGACCCCCAAGCGGTCGGCGGCTTCGATCGCGAGGTCCGACGGCGCCGAGACCGCACAGACGATCGGGATCCCGGCGACCGCGGCCTTCTGGACGATCTCGAAGCTGACCCGGCCGCTGACCATCAAGAGCCGATCGTGGAGCGACATCGCCCTGGCGAGGAGCTGGGAGCCGACGAGCTTGTCGAGCGCGTTGTGCCGCCCGACGTCCTCGCGGATCGCGATCAGCTCGCCCGATGGGGTGAAGAGCGCCGCCGCGTGGAGGCCGCCGGTCTCGTCGAACGCCCGTTGAGCGGCCCGCAGCAGGTTCGGCAGGGCCAGGACGACCGCCCGCGAGACGATCGGCCCGGGCGGGATGTCCGCAGCCCGGAAGGCGACTTCGTCGAGCGACGCCTTGCCGCAGATTCCGCACGATGCCGTCGCGACGAAGTGCCGCTCGGCGACGAGCGACGTGTCGAAGGCGCGCGCCAGGTAGACCGTGATCCGGTCGTCGGGCTGGTTCATCTCGTCGGGGTCGCCCGCCTCGAAGCGGAGGATCTCGGGTCCGTCGATGAGGCCCTCCGTCCGCAGGAAACCCGCCGCCAGCTCGTCCTCGAAGCCCGGCGTCCGCATCGTGACGGCCACGGCTACCGGGTCCTGGCCGGGGCCGGCCGCCCGGATCTCGAGCGGTTCCTCGCCGACGACCCGGTCTGCCCGGTACTCGAGCGACGAGCCGCGGACGGCGACGATCCGGGCGGTCGTGACGTGGCGGGTCGGTGGCGCCTGGTCGGTCATCGACCCAAGTCTAGGTCCGTGCGGGCGGGGCGGCGGCGGCCGGCGGTCTGCCGCCTCAGGGCGATGTGCCGACGAGGGCGCCGCTTGCGTCGTAGCCCTCGACGACGACCTCCATCTCGAGCGTCGGCCACCAGGCGGCGAACCAACCGTCCCGTCCCAGGCTGGGCCGGATTCGCAGGCCGCTCGGCGTCACGACCACCAGCGTCGCGACGTGCAGGCCGGCCTGGCCGGTCACCGACGATCGCGATCCTCCCGGGCCGGATTCGCTCCCGGTGACCCCGTCGGTTCGGACTTCTGTCGGTCCGAGCGCGGGCAGCGGCTCCGTCGACTCCATGCCGCCAGCGCCCTGGACGAGCAGCTCGCCGTCCGGGCCCGCCTCGATGTCGCAGAGCGCCGACGAGGTCCGTCCGGCGAAGGCGATGATGAGCCGGCCGTCGCCGCGGGCGTCGACCACCGCGAGGGTGCTGTCGGCCTTGACCACCGGCCCGCTCTGGCGGCGGCACAGCTGCTCGGCGGTGGCGACGATCGACTGGTCGACCGCGAAGGGCTCGGCGAGCCACGGACCGCCGAGGTCGGTCCTGCCGCCGCCCGGCAGGAGGCTCGCGCAGCCGGCCGCGACGACCGCGATCGCCGGCAGGAGCGGCCCAGATCGGCGGCGGCGCATGCCCACAGGATGCATCATCGGCAGATGACGGCCGACGCGCTCCTCACGCCGGCCCAACGGGCCTTCCTCATGGCGGCGAGGACGGTCGTCCTGGCGACCATCGGGCCGAACGGCCGGCCGCGGCTCGTTCCGATCTGCTTCGTCGTGGGCGAGGGGGAGCGCCCGCTCGTCGTCCATACGCCACTCGACGAAAAGCCGAAGTCGGTCGCCGACCCGCGCCACCTCGAGCGCGTGACCGACATCCTCGCCCGGCCCGCGGTCGGGCTCCTCGCCGAACGCTGGTCCGAGGACTGGTCGGAGCTCGGCTGGCTCCGGCTCGACGGCATCGCGGCCCTCCTCGAGCCCGGCCCGAGCGAGCATCGTGCGGCCGTGGCAGCCCTCCGAGCGAAGTACCCGCAGTATGCGACGCACCGCCTCGAGGAGCGGCCGATCATCCGGATCGTCGTCGAGCGGGCGCGAGGCTGGGGCTCGCTGGGAAACCGGGCCGGCTAGGTCGGGCCCGGACGGGGGTCAGCGGTCGAGATGGATCGCGCCGGCGAGCGGCCGCAGGCAGTGGGTCGAGCTCATGCCCTCGTGGTAGCCGCCCGCGTTGAGAAGCGCGACGATGTCGCCCTCCGCGACCGGTGGCATCGGGTAGTCCTCGGCGAAGACGTCGCCCGCCTCGTTGATGTGGCCGGCGACCGTCACGCGGTCCGTGCGCGGCGCATCGGCGGTCCGGCAGACGACGATCTCCTGCGCGTAGCGGTAGACGAAGTACGAGCAGTTGACGTTCCAGCCAAGGTCCAGCCCGACGAACGTCGTCCCGCCCCGCTCTTCCACGGTCACGACCTCGCCGAGGAGGATCGCAGCGTCCTTCGCGATGTAGTCGCCCGGCTCGACACCGACCGCGACACCGAGCGGACCGAGGTGGCGCCGGAGCGCCGCCGCGTATGCGTCGAGGTCGACCGGTCGCTCGTCCGCCCGGGCCGGGACGCCCAGCCCGCCGCCGACGTTGACCTCGCGGATCGGGTGGCCGTCGGCCAGGAGTCGGGCCGCGGTCGCGGCGACGCGGGCGAGGGCGGCCTCGAACGCCGCGAGGCCCTCGTCGCCGAGCCAGCCCGAACCGGCGTGGAAGTGGACCGTGTCGATCGTGAGATCGTGGGCGGCCGCGGCAGCAAGCGCGTCGGGGAGGCGGTCCTCGTAGATCCC
>DASTEU010000079.1:0-5540 GCA_035709325.1 Candidatus Limnocylindrales bacterium
CGCCGGTCGGCGAACGCGACGAGGTGCGGCTGCTGCCGGCGATGGCGGGCGGCTGAGCGTGGGCGCCCTCCGGGCGCGGGAGCTGCGCGGGCTGGCCCGCGGGTCGTCCGAGCCGATCGACGCCGACCACGACCACGTCCACGCCCACGACGACCTCGCGCCACACGGCGGCCGCTACGACGACATCCTCGGGGCGATCGGTCACACGCCGCTCGTCGGGATCCCCCGGATGTCGCCGAACCCGGACGTCCGGATCTACGCGAAGCTCGAGTCGACGAACCCGACGGGTTCGGTGAAGGACCGCGTTGCGAAGTACCTCGTCGAGGACCTCGAGGCGCGGGGCCTGCTCGGGCCCGACTCGATCATCCTCGAGCCGACGTCGGGCAACACCGGGATCGCCCTCGCGATGATCGGCCGGCGCAAGGGCTACCGCGTCGCGCTCGTCATGCCCGACAACGTCACGAACGAGCGGCGCCAGATGGCGGCGCTTTTCGGGGCTGAGGTGATCGACTCACCGGGCGCGCTCGGCTCGAACGGCGCGATCGCGCTCGCCAAGCACCTCGTTTCGAAGGATCCCCGCTTCGTCATGCCGTACCAGTACGGCAACGAGGCGAACCCGCGGGCCCATTACGAGACGACCGGACCCGAGATCCTTGCCGACTGCCCCGAGGTCGACGTGTTCGTGGCGGGGCTCGGCACGGGTGGCACGCTGATGGGCGTCGCACGGTTCCTGCGCGAGGCGAAGCCGGGCGTCCGGGTCGTCGCCGCGGAGCCACTCCCCGGGGAGCTGGTCCAGGGCCTGCGTTCGCTCGACGAGGGCTTCATCCCCGAGATCCTCGATCCGTCGCTCCTCGACGCGAAGTACCTCGTCTCGAACCGGGACGCGGTCGCGGCGCTGCGCGACCTCGTGTTCCGGGAGGGAATCTTCGGCGGGCCATCGTGCGGCGCCGTGCTTGTCGCGGCGGCGCGAGAGGCCCAGCGGATGAGGGGCGGGACGATCGTCGCGCTCCTCCCCGACGGCGGCTGGAAGTACCTGTCCGCCGGCACGTTCACGCGTGACTTCGACGAGATGGCCGCCGACCTCGAGGGCGGCGTCAACTGGTGGTGATGGGCGTTCCCATCCGGCCCGTCCGTCCCGCCCGTCCGGCGTCGCCAAACTCACCTCGGTTCCTTATGACCGTGGGTGCATCAAGGTCGGGTCCGGCGGCACGGTGGTGGGTCGGGCGGAACCGCAATGCGCATTCGGGGCGTCGTTCCGCCGCGGTCGTCCCCGGGCGGGTATGCACCCACGGTCATCGAGAATGGCAGCCGATGTCCGGCGGGGCCCTCCCCAGGCGGGTATGCACCCACGGTCATCGAGAATGGCAGCCGATGTCCGGCGGGGCCCTCCCCAGGCGGGTATGCACCCACGGTCATCGAGAACGGCAGTCGATTCCCGCCGGGATGCGGGGTCGGTCATGACCGACCTGCCTGAAGGCCACCCCGGCCCGGCGTCGGTCGAGCTTCCGGCCGACCTGGTCCAGGCGCTCGTCGACCACGCCCGGGCGGAGTACCCCAACGAGATGTGCGGGGTGATCGTCGGCGACCGGCCCGCGGCCGACGGCGGCCGGCCGCTGCGCTGGGAGCCGGCCCGCAACCGGGCGGCGAGTCCGGTTCGCTACGACATCCACCCCGACGACCTCTACCGGCTCACGGTCGAGACCGACGACCACGATCAGACGTTCTGGGCGATCGTCCACAGCCACACCCACTCGCCGCCGCACCCGAGCGGCACCGACATCGGCCTGGCCTTCTACCCCGACGCGCTCTACCTGCTCGTCTCGCTGGCCGAGGACGAGCCGGCGCTCGCGGCCTGGCGGATCGTCGACGGCCGGGTCCATCCGGTCGAGGTGCTGGTGACCCGATGAGGCGGATCGCCGCGAGCGTCGCCGGGATCCTCGTCGCGTTCTCGATCGCCGCGGCCGTGGCCGGCTGCCAGTCGCCCGGCGCGTCCCCGTCGCCCGCGGCCACGCCGACGGCCCCGGTCGCCTCGCCCGGCGAGGCCAGCCCGAGCGCGTCGTCGTCGACCGCCCCGTCGCACGTCGGTCCTTCGCCGGTCGAGCCCGGCTTCGAGACGCCGGCGCCATCGTCGTGACCCGGGTTCGGGACGCCGTGCCGCGCCGGCTCGTGCCGCTCCTTCTCGGTGCGGCGATGATCCTCGTCGGGGTGCTCGCGGGGACCAACCCGCGCGTCCTCGACATCGTGCTGGACGGTCCGCCCCTCCTTCGCGCGGCGCTGACCGGGATCGCCGCGGTCCTCGGCGCGTGGCTCGTGAGCGCGGCGCTGACCCGGATGTCCGGCGACGAGGCGACGAGCCCGCGGCCGTTCGCCGAGATGGTCCGCGGCGTGCGACTGATCTTCCTCGCGGTCGCCGCGTTCGCCGCGGGGTCGGCATTCCTCCTCGGCCATCCGCTCCCGCTCGTCGTCGCCCTCGTCATCGCCGGCGTCGACGTCGTCGAGACAAGCCTGCTGCTGCTCGTCGGCGGCAGGACGGATCGGCAGGGGCAGGCGCGGAGCGGGCCCGAAGCCTGATCCGGGTCCGGACCTCAGCGCGCGTCGATCGCGATTCGCGCCAGCACGACGATCGCTGCCACCAGCCCGATTCCGGCCGCGATCGCCCAGCTCCGGATCGACGGATCGACGACGTGTTCGATGTACGAGAGGATCCGCAGGCCGCCGGTCTTCCGGCGGATGTCCTCTTCGACCTCGAGAAACTCGTCGAAAGTCCGCACCGGCCGGGCCGGTCCGTGCTCGGCGATCCATTCGACGAGCGTCGCCCGATGGGCCCCCAGGGCGTCCGCCGCGCCGCCATCGACCGCCCGAGCCAGGAGATGGGGATGATCGATCGGCTCGCCGCGGCCCGTGCGCGTCTCGAGGAAGCGCCCGTCGGCGCTCTGGGACAGGAAGACGGCGAGCGGCCGCCCGGCCCGGCCGACCTCGATCCACGTCTCGCCGGCCGGCTCGGTCATCACCCAGGTGCGGATCGGCGCAGCCGAGCCGAGCCGCGTGTCGGTTCCGCCGGCGAACGTGAAGCCCAGGCCGCGAAGCTCGCCGATGAGGCCCGCGACGTCCGGGTCCGGCGCGTCGATGATCCCCGGCGGGACAATCGGCACGGCGTCGCGGACTCTCGCCACGTAGCCCCGCAGGTTTCGTCGCCGCAGGACGACGACGATGAGCGTGGCGATGGCGATCGAGGAGGCGACGAAGACCGGGAACATGAAGTCGGCTGCCCGGGCCGATCCGGTCAGCAGGGTGACGGCGACGACGATGCCGCCGATCGCGTACGCGGCGATCAGGACCGTCATCGTGGGATCGTCATCGTGGCGACCCCGCGGCGAGCGCCGCGATGAGCGCCGCCTGGGTCGGCGTGGCGAGGCCCAGCCCGGCGCCGACCCGGGCCGGCAGCGGCGGCTCGAGGTACGTCGCGGCGAGCGTCGGCCAGGCGTCGCGGGCGAAGACCTCGGCCGGACTCCCGTCGAGGTCGACCGTGCCCGCCCGCATCACGACGACCCGGTCGAACGACTCCGCGACGAAGCGCATGTCGTGGCTGATCGCCACGATCGTCCGTCCCTCGGCGGCGAGCCCGGCGACGATCGATTGGACCCGTGCGACCCCGCGCGCATCCTGGCCCGTCGTCGGCTCGTCGAGGACGACGACCGGCGTGCCCATCGCCAGGATCGAGGCGAGGGCGAGGAGCTTCCGTCGCGAGTACCCCAGGTCGTACGGGTTCGTGGCCGCCTCACCATCCAGCCCGGTGGCCGCCAGCGCCGCATCCACCGCGGCCTCGAGCTCCGCCCCGCGCCGCCCGAGGTTCCGCGGCCCGAACGCGACCTCGTCGCGAACCTTGCCGGCGAAGATCTGCCGATCGGGATCCTGGAACGCGAGCCCCACGGTCGCCGCAAGACCGGCGACCCGCCGTCCCGCCGCGTCACGTCCGTCGACGAGGACCCGGCCCTCGGTCGGTCGGAGCAGTCCGTTGAAATGGCGGACGAGCGTCGACTTGCCGGATCCGTTCTGGCCGACGATCGCGACCCGCTCACCTGCCGCGATCCGCAGCGACACGCCGTCGAGTGCCCGCGTCCCGCCGGGGTAGACGTGGACGAGATCGACGACCTCGATCACGACGCCGCCTCGAGGTCCGCCAGCCGAACCCGTCCCTCGAGCCCGGCCGCCGCCAGGGCCGTGGCCAGCCGCTGGCGGGCCGGCGGCTCGACCCCGATCGCTTCCAGTCGGGGATCGGCGAAGACCTCGCGGGTCGGCCCGTCGAGGACGAGCCGCCCGGCGTCGATCGCGACGATCCGGCTGCAGACCGCGTCGAGCAGGTCGGTCTTGTGTTCGGCGATGAGCAGCGACGAGCCGCGCTCCGCGAGGGCCTGGAGCGCCTCGCCGACGAGGCGGGTCCCGGCCGGGTCGAGCTGGGCGGTCGGCTCGTCGAGGATCACGTGGCCCGGCCGCATCGCGAGCAGCGACGCGATCCCGACGAGCTGGGCCTGGCCGCCCGACAGCCGGCTCGGGTCGCGGAGCGCGATCGAATCGAGGCGGAGGAGCGCGATGGCCTCGCGCGTCCGCTCGACGATCTCTTCGACCGGCAGGCCCAGGTTCATCGGCCCGAGGGCGATCTCCTCGAACACCGTCGCCGCGATCCCGGAGCGCTGCGTATTCGGGTTCTGGAAGCAGACGACGACGCGTTCGGCCAGTTCGTGCGTCTTCCGGTCGGCCATCGACTCGCCGTCGATCGCCAGCGTCCCGGTCAGCTTGCCCCCGATCGAGGCCGGCGCGAGCCCCGACGCGACGAGGCAGAGCGTCGACTTGCCGGCCTCGTTCGGCCCGACGAGCCCGACGATCTCGCCGTCGCCGACGACGAGGTCGATCCCGACGAGGACCTCCTTCGCGTAGCCGGGATAGCGATACGTGACGCCGCGCAGCTCGAGCATCAGGGCAATCCCGCCAGGTTGCCGGTCGCCCGGAGGACGATCGCGGCCACCAGCGCGAGGAGCGCGAGAGCCCGGGCGGCGAGTTGAACGCCGCTGTCGGGGATCCGCCAGAGGAGGTGCCGCCGGCCCGGCCGCCCGAACGCCCGCACCTCGAGGGCCAGGCTCCGTTCCTCGACCTCGGTCAGCGACGAGAGGATCACCGGGCCGACGAGCGGCATGATGCCGCGCAGCCTCGCCCGGACGCTGCCCTCTGTGTCGAGCCCGCGGGCCCGCTGAGCGGCCTGGATCACCCCAGCTCGCTCGACCATCGCCGGCACGGCCTCGAGCGTCGCGAGCGCCACGAACGCGAAGCGCGGCGAGAGGCCTCGCCGCTCGAGGTCGAGGACGAACGCGCGCGGGTCGGTCGTGAGGCCGAAGAGGCCGATCGCGGTCGAGATCGCGAACAGCCGGACGAGCGTCTGGGCCGCGAAGTCGACGCCCTCGGCGGTCGCATCGAACGGGCCGATCGTGAAGAGGACCGTCTCGCCGGCCCGGGTGAAGACGCTGACGAGGACGACCGAGATCGCG